>JALGSS010001121.1 GCA_029821745.1 Candidatus Zipacnadia bacterium | reverse complement strand
GCATGGCCAAAGAGGGCACCGGGGGCGTTTCGCGGAATTCCACCCTTGGCGAGAGCGGGAGAACAGGCCCGCCAGAGAGTTAGCATCCTCGGACGGGAGTGATGGCTTCGTGTCAGGGAGCAACAGTGGTGTCCGACGAGACTACCCGGGCCTGCCGCCCCTCGGCGGCTGGTTCACGGATGAGGAAGTCGCGGCGCTCAACGAGTGTCTGTGCGACTCGATGGACTGGCGCAAGGGCTTCGGGGGCCCTGAGATCGCCCAGTTCGAGGAGGCCTTCGCGGAGTATTGCGGGGTCGAGCACGCGATCGCCCTGAACTCCTGCGGCACCGGACTGGACATCAGCATGATGTGCCTGGACCTGGAGCCGGGGGATGAGGTCATCAGTCCCGCGATCACCTTCCGCGCCACCCACCACGCGATTCTCGGCCAGGGCGCCACGCTGGTGATGTGCGAGATCGACCCCGTCACCTTCAACCTCGACCCGGCCGATGTCGAAAGGCGCATGACCCCGCGCACTCGGGCGATCCTCGCGGTCCACAATAACGGCCTGTCGGCGTACATGGACGAGTTGGCCGACGTCGCCTCGAGGCACCCGCACCCGAGCCACGGGCCGGCGAAGGTGATCGGCGACGCGGCGCGAGGGTGTGGCGCGGCATACAAGGGTACCCGCGTCGGGAAGATGGGGTGGATGAACATCTTCAGCTTCCAGACAAGCAATGATCACCACCGACGACGATGAGGTCGCGCAGAGAGCGCGTGGGAACCGCGCGTTCGGAGCTGGTGAAGGCGTCTGGGGCACGAACTACCGCATGACACGCCTGCAGGGCGCGGTGGGACTCGTGCAGCTCCGGCGCTTGGATGCGATGAATGACCTGCGCCGGGATCGGGCCCACCGCCTCGGCGAATTGCTGAGCGGCATCCCCGAACTCACGCTGCCAGTCGAGCCCCCGGACTGCCGCCACATCTACTACGGCTACACGATCATGGTCCCCGAAGCGTGGGCCGGCGAGGGCCGAGAGCGCCTCATGCAGTGGCTCCAGGATGAACGTGGCGTCGGCACCGTGGTCATGAACAACCCAACCTACAAGCAGGACAAGCTGATCGCCGCGATGGGCTACGACGGCACCGACCTGCCCGTCAGTGAGCTCACCGGCGAGCGGCTGTTCTGTCTGAGTCTGCACCCGTTGATGGCCGACGACGACCTGGAGTACATCGCATCGTCGATGGCGGAGGCCGTCGAACTCGTGGCAAGTGGGTAGCCGCAGGTCTTCAGCCTGCGGGTCGTTGACGTGGGTCGTCGGAGGTCTTCAGCCTGCGGGTCGTTGACGTGGGTCGTCGGAGACGGCCACGGCCACGGCCACGACCCACCACAGTCACTCCTCCGTATTGGGGACTTCGGAGTGACATCCCTCCACCCCCATACGGCGAAAACCATCATATAAGCGGCCGGACTACTCCGGTCTCGTCACACACCGCCGGTGAGGCCGGCATCTACGGGCGACAACAGGCCGGATACTCCGGTCGCCGACGGCAGACGGCAACGACGCACTGGCAGCGGGGCTGCCAGTGGCACCCGGTCATGTGAGTCTGAGAACGTGCTATCGACGGGTGGCACTGGTTGCCACGAAGTGGAAGCAGTGTGGGAGAATGGCCTGTTCAGCACACCGCCGGTGAGGCCGGCATCTACGGGCGACAACAGGCCGGATACTCCGGTCGCCGACGGCAGACGGCAACGACGCACTGGCAGCGGGGCTGCCAGTGGCACCCGGCGGGTAGCCGCGCACATCCCCAAGTCCCCCGAAAAGGTGACAATATATGCCATTGCGCTGGGCGATCATCGGCTGCGGCGACATCACCAACAAGCGCGTTGCGCCGGCGATGGTGGAGCACGACGGCAGCGACCTCGTTGCATTCTTCTCCCACACGCTGTCCCGCGCGCAGGAATTGACGGCAAAGTTCGGGGCGCACCGGGCCTACGACGGTCTGGATGGTCTGCTCGCGGACGAGGACGTCGACGCGGTCTACGTCGGCAGCCCCCAGGACCGGCATTGCTCGGAAACCGTCGCCGCCGCGGAAGCGGGTAAGCATGTCCTGTGCGAGAAGCCAATGGCCCTCACCGTGGACGAATGCGCGCGGATGATCGATGCGTGTGAAGCAAGCGGTGTGCACCTCGCCATCGCCTATTACCGCCGCTGGTACCCCAAGGCTCGGAAGATGAAG
>JALGSS010001120.1 GCA_029821745.1 Candidatus Zipacnadia bacterium | reverse complement strand
CGCTGCGGATAGCGCGCGATCAGCGGCACGCGCGCAGCGGCGTCGAGCAAGGTCCGCTTGCCATACGACCCGTAGTCGCCCAGGAGTTCGCCGTGGTCCGACACGTAGAGGACCAGCGTGTTGTCCAACTCGCCCACTTCTCGCAGGTACTGCAGGATCCGCCCCACCTGGTAGTCCACGAAGGACACGCAGGCGTAGTAGGCCGCCCGAATCAGCCGCACGAGGTTGCCGTCGAAGCCCTGGTCGCAGTACTTGTAGCGGTTCTGGACATGGTTCCAGAAGGTCAGGAGGTCCTCGTAGCCCTTCGGCATGAAGGGGAATGGCATCTCGACCGGGCGGTAGAGACGGCTCCACGGGACCGGCGATTCAAAGGGCGGATGAGGCTTGATGTAGCTGCTCCACAGGAAGAAGGGGCGCTCGCGGTCCCGGTTCGCCAGGAACTCGAGGGATCGGTCGCCGGACCACTGCGTGGTGTGCACATGCGCGGGCAGTTGCGAAGGCTGGGGCACGTAGTAGAACTCGCTGCGCATGCCATTGGGATCAATCACATGATCGTGCCCTTGCTCCCGCAGGAAGTCGCAGAAGTCGTCGTTCTCGCGCATGCCCCCCTCTTCGCTGTAGTCCCGGGTCTCGAAACCCCAGAGCTTGTGGCTGTCTGGGCCGAAGTGCATCTTCCCAACCCCGTGAGTCTGGTAGCCGGCGTCGCTCAATATGTCCATGAGCGAGGTGCGCTCCTGGGGCATCGCCATGTTCGTGATGCACCCGGTCATGTGGGAGTGCTCTCCCAACAGAAGGCTGCATCGCGACGCCTGGCACACCGGAGTCGAGCAATAGGCGGAGGTGAAGCTGGTGCCCTCTCGGACGAGAGAGTCCAGCGCCGGCGTCTGGATGTGCTGATTGCCCAACGCGTTGATCGTGTCCGCGCGTTGTTGGTCGGTCATGAACAGCAGGATGTTGGGGCGCTCGGCCATTCTCGTCAGTCCCTTGCACTTGTGTTAGCCATCAGCAATCGATGGCGAATTCCACGCGGACGACGGTGATGGAGGGTTCGCCGTCATCGCGCGCCGTCGTGATGAAGCCACGTCGGCTGTAGTTCACCGCTTGCGCCTCCGTTCTCTGTGACTAACCCTTGGGCGGATCGACCCACACGGGTGTGCCCCACGCCATGTGCCCATCCTCCTGGATGCCGCGTAGGTACCACCATTCGGTCTCTGTCGCAGGCTATCTTGCTGCGAATTCGCCAGCGACATGGTCCCGACCTTCGCCACTACGCTGCTGAGAAAGGGTTTGCGCAGGCGGACACGGAAACATCCTGCAGCCGACAATCATGGAGGGTACCCGATATGCAGCGGCTCTTGATTCCCCTACTGCTCGCGGTCTCCTGCGCCGGACTAACTATGCCAGGCGAATGTGACCGTGGACGTCAATGCAGCGACAGCCGTCGTGCTCGGAGAGCAAGATGAGATCACGGCGAACATGTTCGGCATCACGGCCTTCGAGGGCTTCCCTGCTGTTGTCGCCGACCGCGATTACCGGGCGAAGGTGGCGGCGCTACGACCTGGCTGCTTCCGCTTCGGCGGAGGCATCGCGTGGTTCGCCCCGAAGGAGTACGACCCCGCGTGGTACGCCACTGAAAACGCGAAACGCGACTTCGAGCAGACGCTGCTTTTCGGGGCGCGGTACCCCTTCGGGCGGTTCCTGCCGGTCGTGCGCGAACTGGGAGCTGAGCCGATGCTGTCGCTTGGAGGGCCTCCTGAGTACCTCACGCAGGAGGGAACAAATAACCCGTCTGACTTCGACAAGTGGGCCGAGTACTGCGCCGAGTACGTCGGCCTCTGGCGGGAGTTCGACCCCAATCTGCGGCTGGTGCAGATCTGGAATGAGCCGAACGCGTCATGGTTCCGGGACCCGCGGGCCAACGACAAGGGCACATCGGCGGCCGACCTGCATATCGATGGTGGGCGGCCCCGTGCTCTGCTGGCCGCCGGGCTGGCCGCCCTCGCAGACTGGTCAGAAGCCCTGGTACACCTGGACCGGGTGGACGTTGCCCTGGCTGCGCGACACGAAGGACACGGTGGACTTTTACGACTTTCACGTCTACGGGGTGTCGCCTGAGGACTTCGCGGTGCAGACGGAGATGCTCTACAACCAGGCGTGGTTAACTCAGAAGCGCCACTTGCCGATCTGGGTCACCGAGAGCAGCTACAACCTGACGGCTGAGGAACAGAAGGACCCGAAGGCCATCTGGTCCAAGCGCCTGCTGCCTTACGAGCGCCTGTTGCTCCGCGGAATGCTCCCGCAGACGGACAAGATAGCCGGGAACCTGTACCATGACCTGCACGCGCGGCACCACACTCTCCTGCCGGGCAGCGCATTCACCCCCGACCCGATGTACTGGTTGCTGTGGATTCTCCGCGACCTGCGAGGCACCCGCATCGTGGCTGATTCCGACAACCCGGACCTCCTGGCTTTCGCGACCATGGAGGAAGACCGGGTGACCATCGTCCTGTTCAATGACAGCGAAGAAGAGACGACGGTAGACTTGGGCGTGTCGATGCCGACTGGCTACGCGACCGGCCCGAGAACGCGTGCAATTGGCGACGATGGCGAGGGCGCCTGCGCCCGGCTGACTATCAGCCCGAAGCTGCAGAAGCAGGGAGGTCGGGCGTCAGG
>JALGSS010000180.1 GCA_029821745.1 Candidatus Zipacnadia bacterium | reverse complement strand
CTCCTCGCGCAGCAGCGGGGTCCAGTTCTGGGAACCGTTCTCCCAACTGTCAATGTGTGTGGCGACGAGGGTCTTGCCTGCAAGTGCCGGCGAGTCTGCGATGAGCTTTCCCATCAGCCCCTCGAAGGCCGCCTCAGAGCCCTGCTTGCTGAGCTTGTCGCACTCAAGACCACGACCCGAGGCCGGCGAGGGGGCATTCATGACGCCCGTCGACGTGTGGCCGAGGCGAAGCACAGTCCAACTCCCCTCGGGAGCGTCCCAGGTCGGTTCCGGGCAATCACGTTCTCCGCTGGAGTCTCGCCATAGTCTTCGCGCGGCTGCACGTCACGGCGGACATACGCCGCCTTCCCCTCGATATCAGGGATGCGGTAGTCGCCGGGCGTGGGGAAGGCCAGCACGGCGATGTCGCGATAGTGGTCCGCCACAGCCTGGGGTTGAGGGAGCGCGTCGTCGAAGCGAGTTGGGCCCTCGACCAACGTCTCGCTCCAGACGACTTTCTGCATGGACTTGTCGGGAGTGATCCACGGGCCGCCGCTGCCGTTCCATCCGGCGTCGTTGTTCATGTTGACTTCGAGCCCGATCCGTTCGGCCTCGGAGACGACGTGCTGGAACAGCTTGCGCCATTCCGGGCTCGCGAATGGGATTGGCCCCAACGGTGCGCCCTGGTCGACCTCCATGATCAGCACTCCGCCGATGCCCACCCGCTTCATTGCCTCCAGGTCCGCCGTGATTCCCTCCCGCGTAATGTTCCCGTTCAGCCAGAACCAGTAGACCCACGGCCGGGCGGCGTCGGGCGGATTCTGGAATCCCTGGGCGAGCTCTTCGGGGGTCTGTGCGACGCAGACGGAGGACAGACTCAGGCCGACCACCGTGCACATAGCCACCACCAGACGGATCCTCCGGAGCAGTCTCATCGGAGCGCTCTCCTCTCAGACGCGTTCTTTCTGGCCGGGTCACCCGTCGGGGGCTCGGGCGCACCTTTGGGGACGCGTAGTTCCGCGCATAGCGGCGCGCCCCGCAGCCGTCTCCTGCCTTCTCCGAGGTCTGGGCCTCGACCTCCCGGGAGCGCCGGCACGCACGGCACCCTCGCGGCAGTGTTGGGCAGCGCGGCAGGCCACTGGTCTCTTGCACTTGGGTGGTAGTGAGGAATGTGTGTAGGCCGCGGCGAACAGCACACTATAGGCTGAGTCGAGCGTGCAACACGGTTCGCAGCCACCTCGGGCATCGACGCAGGATAGCGCTTGAGAGGCGAACTTCATGCTGTCGGGACAAGCAAGCTCTGCGCCCACCCCCGAGAGTCTGGGGCCGCCGCCGCGTCGCGTGCCCTTGACTGTCCAGATCGTGTGCCTCCTGGGCGGGACACAGGGCTGCCTGTGGTTCTGGCTGTTCTTCGGCTCCCTGGGCCTGTGTGCCTTCGCCTCGATGCCGGCCGATGGCGAGATGGTTGCGTACTCGATCTTCGGCCTCACGGTGTTCGGGCTGGTCAGCATCCTCGGAGCCGTGCTCGTGGTTGCGTCCTTGCGGGAGCGAGGGCGCGACCGCCGGCTGCTCACGTACGGCGTCTTCGCGGTGGGCCGAGTGGTGGCCGAGCAGGGACTGCAGGCGCGGTGCTCACGGCTGACGCTGGAAGTGAGTGATACAACTGGGCAGACGCTGGAGGTCACTGGCACAGCCTACTTCAGTGATTTCGTCGGGCCGCCCACGCACCGGCGTCTTCTCTACGACCCCGCGAGGCCTGACAACGCCCTGCTACTGGACAACGGGGGCGCGTCGAACCCTCCGGAACTGGACGGGCGCGGAGGGTTCCGAAGGCCGCCCGCGGGGGATGTCGCCACTGCGCTTCTGTGGCCCGTGCTCGTGGCGGCGGTTCCGTTGCGAAGCCTGGTGCTGATGCAGGTTATCACGTCTCCCGGCCAATGAATGACGACGCCCCCAGCACCCCATCGGCTCCCATAGACGGTTGACGCGATACCGTGCTACCGCGATTTCGTCGCGACACCGGGGACGATTCGCGAGGGCTACAGGCGCGACACAGCCTTGCCTCGACTCCGGGAGATCCGGCCGCTCTTGGCGACGCGAGCCTATGCGTCCGGAGCATCCATTCGGCGCACCAAGCGGTGGAGCACCTCGAGGAATGCTGGGGCGTACGCGTCATCGACATGGTTTGAGTTCCAGAGCCCCGACGCTCTGACGCGCTCACGGGGGCACCACCGACCAAGCCAGTCCTCTGAGGGCAGATCGGTGGAGGCCCCGTCGGTGCCGAGATTGCTCAGTAAGCCTATCGAGTTGCGTTCGATGTAGCCTCTCGCGCCGGCAGGAGATGCATCGTCAGGCACCGAGACCCACAGGAACGGCATCGCGCGTATGTACTCACTAACCCGGCACTCCAGGGCGTGCTCGCCCTCGCGGACGCCACATGGCGCGCGCTTCACCTCCCACGTCGCGCAACTGAGGGCGGGTTCGCGCGCCGCCAGCGCCGCTCCGACCAACAAGCGGAAGATCGACGCCCTATGGTTCCCAGCGCCCGTGCTCACGGTTCCGCGATGCTGCGCAAGTCGCCGCCACAGTGAGGTCTTCGCGTTCTTCCTTAGCGCATGGGTACCCACGCGAACGATTCTGAGTTGGTCCGCGCCCCCGCCGCGGTGCTCGCCTCGCTCAAAGAAGAAGTAGACGCCACGATGTGGCCAGCCGCTCTTGGCGTCGCACTCGCCCAGGCGGCGGCAGCCCCCGACTCGCTCGCGTAGCTCCTCCATGATTGCGTAGAACTTGCTTCGGTCGCTGATCCTGTCCATGGCGAGACGCCCCCTATGTCGCGCGCCGCCGATGGTGGGACGGCGGGCGTCTACGGCTTCAGCTTGTAGTGCTGGATGATCGCGTCGTTGAGTCTGCTCAGCGTGGCGGGCTTAAGGTACCCCGGCGCGTACAGCGCCAGGCCGCCCATCCGCTTGAGCACGGGGTCCGTGGCACACACCTCCACCTGCTTCGCGAGGAACTCCCCGTAATCCACGTCGGGCAGGTCGTCATAGCCCCAGTCGGCGTTCTGGACCGTGCCCAGGCCCATGAGTATCTTCGGGGTGATCCCCGGCGCCTGGGCTTCCCATTCCTCCACTTTGTCGCGGAATGATCGGAAGGGCTTGGGGTTGGTCTGGAAGTCCTGCGCGGTCTTCTCCCTGTAGTAGATCTCCGGCATGACGAAGTCGGCGTGGTCGCGCAGGGCCTGCAGCAGGGGCTGTTGGGTCTTCCCGAACAGGCTGACGCGCCCGAGGCCGCTGTCCGTCCAGAATGCGAGGATCTTGTCGGGGTGACGCTTGCGCGTCTCCTTGATCGCTTCCACCCAGACGCTGATCAGCTCCGGCGTGACCTTATTGCCGATGAACTCATCCATCGCGAAGCCATCGATGCCTTCGCGGCTCAGGGCTTCGTCCCAGGCCTTGATGAGGTCGCCCGCTTTGTCATCCTTCCACGGCTTGGCCCACTGCCTCACGCGCGCGAGGATGCGTCGGTCTGGTGTGCGCCATGCGGCGTAGGCTTTGGGGTCCACATGGTCCACCATCGTCGCCGTCGAAAGACGGACCTTTCTGAAATCCATGAACCAGGGATCGGTCCAGCCGCTGTTGGGGTTCTTGTCGCTGCCCCACGGGTGGTTGTACGAGAAGATCACCGGACGGCGCAAGGGCAAGTCTCCAGGCTTCACCGTCGCCGACCCAGGGGGATCTGTAGGCTTCTCCTGGGCGGATGCGGGCGCCACGCCCACCAGAAATGTCAGCAGTAGTACCAGCGAGTTCGACATCAGTCCCATGATCCGTGACTCCTCGCAGTGGCCGTTGTCAGTGTACGTCTCGGGCCATCTCGGGTTGAGGTTCGCCGGGCATGCTGAGGGGGCCTGCCTCGTGCGAACCGGAGAGACCGTGGAGGCTCGTCCGCCGGCGCGATAGGCTGGAGCGCGTCCGTCGAGACCTCAGCCATACTCCCGTCGAGTACCTGACGATCCTCTCGTAGCGGCTGGAGGATCAGGTGCGGGAACGAGGAGAAGGCGATCCGGCCTCTGCGGCGACTGTCACGTGTTCCCCGAGAACCTCGCGGTCGGCGGCAATTCAGCGCGTGACCCACGACAAGAGAAGGACTCTTGCGTCCCCCTGTCGAAGAACAAGATTGGCCGCCACGTATGCTCTGCTTCTGGCCAAGGGCCAGCTTAGCCCACTTTCGAGTGAGGCTCGTCACTTAGATAGCAGCGTGGCGGCCACTTCGTGCCTGTTTTAGACGGGCGGAACAAGGAGTTGCTGCCATGCTCTCTCTCTGCTTGCTTCTCATCCTCGGCTTGTCCCTGAGCGCATACTGCGCGCCCCAAGTCTCCCCTTCCGTTGAGGCTGACGCGGAGTATCTGTTGACCACCACGGACTTCATGGACTCCCAGTTCGGCATGGAAGTCCGTGATGTAGAGGCGGGCGCCGATGCGCTGACTGTCCGCACAACGGGGGCGGAGTTCGTCTTCCAGCCCAGCACTGATACCCTTGAACTGCGCCAGTTGCTTGGGATGGCCCGCACGGCTGCGACGGTGCAGTTCCCGGACGGCGCACTCAAGGGGGTGGCGGTTACCCGGCAGGGCAGCGGAGCTGTGCTTCTCAACGCATCCGAGGGTGCCCTGGAGATGCGGATCAACGGCGACTCCCTGCTGATGCTGCGGATCAAGAACGAGGCCACTGTGAGCTACGCCCTGGGCTTCGAGCCGCTTTCGGTTCGGCAGTACATGGGAGACTCGCTGCTGCTGGATGAGTACGGCGGCGTCGGGAGCTACGTCGCGACGAATCCGCGACCGGTGCGATCAGTCACGAGTGAACTGTCGGTCGTGCACCATCTCAGCGCGGGGCAGGTCCTGTGGGTGTCGGTCGCTCCCCCGAAGCCCTTCGACTGGGAGGCCTCCTTCAATGACCGTGTGGTGTGGCACTGGTCGACCGAGACCGGCTACCCGTCCGACGCGAACATCGATGACTGGAGCAAGCACGCGAATATCCTGCTGCAGCAGGCGGAAGTGATGCTGTGGAAGGACTGGGGCCTGCGGTTCATCCCGCGGAACGGGATCGACGAGTTCGAGCGGGTCAATACGACCTGCGAGAAGAACGGAATGCGCAACATCGTCTACACGTCGCCCTACTACTTCCTGGCCAGCACCGAGTACGAGGGCGAGGTGATGAACACCTTCGAGGATTTCAAGGGCTTCCACCGGGGAGACGGGCGCGGGCTCAACTGGCCGATCTTCCTCGAGGAAATCCGGAAGGTGGTTCGCGAGTACAAGCCCGATGGGCTGTATTTCGATGGGATCTACGACAACGTGGTCCGTACGTACCTGATCAGCCGCAAGGCGCGCGAGGTCGTGGGCGACGAAGGCATTCTGGAGTATCACGCGACCGGCAGCCCGCCGGGGGGCGGCGTATACGTTCCGCAGATCGATGCCTACTTCAACTTCATCCTCCGCGGCGAGGGCCGGCAGCAGAGCTACGAGAGCGACGATTACTTGCGCTACTTCGTCTCGACCTACAACATCAGCAACGCCATCGGGGTGCTGTGCAACAACAATAACTACCCTCTGACCGAAGATTTCCTCAACGGGCTTCTGGACAAGAACATCCGCCTACACTTGATCCCCGGTTGGCTGAGCGACGAACGGGGCCCCGCTCTCGACGCCCACTACTGGCCGGCGCTGACCGACAGCCTCAAGGAACGCGTGGCGAAGGCCTCCACCCAGCGCCAGGAGGCGGGTAAGGCTGCGCGGGCGAGGCTGCGCGAGGCAATCGCGAAGGGCACCGAGGGCCTGCGTGAGGTCTACCTGGAGGACTTCGCGACTGATGGTGATTGGGCGAAAGCCCCGCAACGCGCAGAGCGACTCGCGAAGGACGCGCCACCAACGATCTCCGACGCGCCGGGGGGCTGGCAGGCGACTCTGAGCCCGAACAGCGAGGCGACGATGAGTTGCGTCGACGGTCGACTCGAGATCACCTCCCGCGAGCACAGCTATGCGTACCTGGAGCGCCCCCTGCCCGACAACGTGGTCGCGGTGCAGTGCAAGATCCGGGGCGTGGAGAGCTTCGGCCAGTCCTGGGGACCGGGAGTGCTCCTGTGGACGGGAGCGGCGCGCCACCGCATCGGACTGCGGACGGATGACCGCGCGCAGATCGATCGCGCCGACGGTCAACTCCTCTTCGAGGGTTTCCACCACAACGTCTGGACGTGGCTACGGCTGCGGATCGTCGAGGGCTACATGATCTACGAAGCCGCAACGGATGGCCACCAGTGGCGCTTGCTGCGGGCTGAGGAAATGGGCGAACTGAAGGGTGAGAAGCGGCTCGTCGTGGGGATGGTACCTTTCAACGGTGAGAACATGGAGTACGATGAGCTTGGCCCGCGTGGACTGTGCTACTTCGATGATGTGCGCGTGTTTGTGGCCGGAGAAGAAGGGCCGTAACGACGCGATCCGTCTGGCTATGTGAGCCGGCACGGGTTCTCTTCCCCGTGCCGGCCTCCTCAAGACGCCCCGGCGCCGCCGAAGAGCGCGTCCCCTGCCGGAGGCCTCCTCTACACTATCTTCACGCCCAACTGCGGGTCACGGCGCCATCGGCCACATGCGGTACAGCAAGACCTGGACATCTCCCGGGAAGCGCTCGGGCTGATCACAGGTGAACTCGATCCGGTTCTCGCCCGGCTGCAGTTGCAGCGGAGCATTCGACAGGTCCACGGACCGCGACGGGTTCATGCCGCCCGGCCAGTGCTTGATGCCGTCGGGGCCCTCGTTCGTGAGTGCTTCGCCCCCGCTGAGCGTGATGGGGAACCGGATGTCGCGCCCGTTCAGGCGAACGATAGGGTCGTGGATATCTGACAGCACGTTCAGCTTCGGGAGTGCCTTCAGACCGTCGATCATGACCTTGACGGACGAATTGGGCGAGACACCGTTGAAGTAGAACAGCAGGTACTCGATCTTGGACAGGTCGACCCCTCCTGCCGGGAGGGGGAACGTGAGCAGGCGCCAGCCCTTGAAGTTCACGGTCGGGACCACGTCTGCATGACGGCCCTGAGGGTCGCGCAACTGGATGCGGAGGGCTTCATGATTGCCGTCGCCGAGGAGCCACAGGCCGATGCCCTCGAAGCCGGACAGATCAAGGGGCGTGTCGAACCGGCGGCCTATGCCGCACCATCCGCCGGGCCCTCCCTTGTTCTCCGCTGAGTAGACGAGGGCGCTTTCGCCGGTGCGCGACTCGGTTGATACCGCGAAGGACTGAGTCACCTTGTCTCGCACGGGTCCGTTGTCCGTGATCTTCTTCTGCCCGCCCACTACGTACTTCGCGAACTGGTTCGTCTCACTCATGCGGTATGGCTCGGCGCTGGTGAAGGGAGCGATGGTGAGAACTCCGGGCTGCGTGTAGTCGGTCGGGGCGCCCACTTCGCGCTTGCCGCGGACGATCTCGATCCCGAGCGGACAGGGCTCGTCGCGGTCATTGGTGATCGTCCACACGTTCTGTTGGCCATCAAGGGTGTCGACCATGCGGGGCTCTTCGTAGACAGCCCGGAACAGGGACCATCCGCCTCGCCCGTCGCCGAACAGCTTGAAGTCCTTCTGCGGCTCCTTGAGTTTCTCCCTGACCGTCTCGTCGAAGTACTGGGCTGCCCGACAGTGCTCCCACTTGCCGATCATCTCAAACATCTGACGCGACTGCGAGAGGCGGTCCATGGCCTCTCGCGAGGTCTCGACGGAAATGGAGCCATCGATGCCCAGGGCACGCGCACACACATACTCAATCTGGTCGGGGCGGCACTCCTTGAACCAGTAGTACCAGCCGATGTCGGCCTTCGTGAAGTTTGAGCCCATGCCGAGAATGCCGCGCCAGCGACCGTCGAGGTACCCCTTGATGTCGCCGTGGCCGTCGGCGGAGGCGCTACGCGGGACGATATGCCAGAGAATGTTCGAGCCGGTGCCGGTGCTCGTCTGGTACAGGATGCCCTTGTCGAACTTCTCGTAGTAGGCAAGGTGCAGCTTGTTGAGGTAGTACCACCGGTCGATGTACGGCGCGAGCAGGCCGTCGCTGGCGTCGAAGTAGACCATGTCGAAGTCGCAGGCGTTGATGACGTCGGCGAAGTAAGCGTGCTGTCGGGGTCGACGACGAAGAAGCTCCACATCGTCAGGAGGCCCTTGACCTCGGCCCCGACTGGGTGTGCCGACGCCTTAGTCCCCAGAGCGCCCCGCCGGCAGTTGAGCAAGCGGAAGGGCGGTCCGGCCTCGACGGCGTCGGTGTAGCGGATGATCTCGTCACCCACGCGCAGGTGGTAGCCGGGGAATGCCCGGGAGCGGGGCGTCTTCGGCGGCAGATTGGGCTCCTCGGCGAATGTGAGTGTGGTCCCGGTGGCGTCCAGGGGCTCGGCGAGAGGCGGGCACTGTACGAAGGCCAGCCTCTCATCGGGCACTGGCGTGACATAGGGATCATTGGGCGAGATGGACGGGCCGATCTTGTCGACGGCCCGCTTCACGCTCTCTATCCCGTCGGGGAAGCTGTTGAGGTTGATATCGAAGTGGCCGTGGTTCGCAAGCCAGGAGTTCTTCAGGAAGATGATCGTCCCGAACCCGCCGATCTTCGCGTACTCGATGAGCGTGTCGATGTCCGGCTCGACGACGCCGGTCGCGAACAGGTACGACTTACGGACGGCGTCGGATTCCCGGACCCACTTGCCGTCGATGATGGGGCAGGGGAGACCGTTCTGCTGCTCCGTGTCCATGATCGCGGCGCTGAACCTGTCTCGGGGGGCGCCCACGAGAGCGAAGGCGGCGCCGGTGATCCCGTGCTCCCGGTAGCCGGCCCCGCGCAGTCGGCATGTATTCCCCCGAGCGGAGAACAGATTGCGGGCATTCACCGTGGCGCCGAACATCGCGAGGCCGAACTCGTCGCCGTACGTGGCGTTGAAGGCCGAGCCGATGGTCGCGAGCCGCTTGACCGGGAACTCGATGCGCAACTCGTCGACGTCGTCGGGTTCAATGCCGACGACCTCAAACCGGATGTGGCTCTTGCGGGGCGTGACGCGGACCGACGCCTCCACGTCCGGGTCCAGGAACTGAACGCGGAGAATATCGCCTTCCTGAGCGATCGAGTGTGCCGGCAGGAACATGCCGCTGCGCATGGCCGAGAAAACCGGGAAGGGGACCTCGGAGGACGCGTAATTGGTTCCGGACTCCTTGTCAGTGAGCTCCGCGAGATGACCCGTTGTTGTGATCCCTACGCGCAGGAAGTCCGTCTCGAAGGTCAGGGTCGGCGTGTCCTTGGGTAACTCGGGCAGGTCGAGGGCCTCGATGGACACGTTGTCCACATCCACCGATTGCCCGGCGGCGGGGTAAACGGCGAGGGCAGAGCGGTTGTAGTCATCCCGCCCGGGGGAGTAGTAAGCCCAGAACTGCCGCCACTCCGGACCGGCGATTCCACCGATCACTGTCTGCCCGTGGATCCCGCTTTGGCAGTATTCGTAGAAGTGGGCCGCAACCGGCCCGCCGCGTGCCCATAGCGACACACGGTACCATTTGTCGGCCTCGAGGCCCGTGCACATCTGGAACAGGTGGGCCGTGGTCTTCGGCGTTGCCGTGATCCGGACGAACCGGTCCCCATCCTGAGGCCGGTCTTCACTGATCTCGAGATTGCCGGGATATGCGGAGTTCAGGCTCCAATTATCGGGGACTTGCGGTGGGTCGCCGAGAGTCCAATTCGAGATCTTCCCATCGTCCGCGACTTTCACCTGATGCAGGGCTTCGAAGCTCCCGTTGGTCATGAATGCCGGTTCCTGTGCGAGGCACGCGGCACTGAAGACGACGAATAGCGCGGCGACTGACGCGGCTGCGCGTGTCCGGACGATCATGATCGGCACCTCGTAATGTCAATTGGCCGGCGTTTACTGGCCCGTAACGACGTTGTCCCCGTCGATCACGGAGATTGCGTTGGCACGCGGCCCTTGTCGAATGCACAATGCACGGCCGTCAATGCACGGCCGTGCCCGCTTTGCTCGCCGAGGGTCAGATCGGTGGGCTCCGGGGCGATGGCAATCTCGTCGGTCTGGCCGTTCGGGTAGGTCAGCCGCACGCGAGCCACCGCATCCTGGGCGGTAGAGAGCTGCTCCACATTTGGGATCTCGCTCTCATCCGCATAGGGGACGAGCACAGTGATGAGAGTGAGTGGGAGCGGGCCCTGGTCGATGAACGCGGCAACGGGGGCTTCCTCGGCGGACGCGCCTCCCGTGGGCACCCACCCCTTGCGCATTTCCAGGCGGCCGGCTCCCGGGGAGATCACGCGTGCGTTGTCTCCGTCTTCGAATCTTGTCCAGGCTGAGTTGGTGTCGGATCTCACGTCGACCAGAGGGAAGTGAAACAGCCGCGTGAGCTCATGCTCGCCGGGGCCG
>JALGSS010000179.1 GCA_029821745.1 Candidatus Zipacnadia bacterium | reverse complement strand
GGCCTTGCACGACCCCGTTATGTATCTGTCTTGCGTCTGTCGGCGGGACGTCCTGGTTGTGTTGAGAAACGCGGGATAGCCGTGGGGTGCCGATGTCGCACAATCGGCAGGGCCCCACGGACGCGCTTGACATGGCAGAAGTGCCCTGCGGGGCCCCGGTCACTGTACGACGTGACCACCCCGCAGCTAGATAGGAAGTGCCCTGCGGGGCCCCGGTCATAGAGACCGAGCACCGGTTTCGCTACCCCGCAGCTATCTAAGTGAGCTTCGCAACACAAGGTCCCCCGCGGTCCTACTTCTCCACAGGAACCACAATCCCGCGCATGATGATGTTCTGACAGAACGCGAAGACCAGGAATGTGGGTATCGCCGCAATGAGCAGTGAGGCGAAAACCACCCCCTGACCACTACGTTGCTGCAGTTGGTACAGCCACGGCATCAGCGTCCACATGCGCTCGTCCTGACAGATCAGCAACGCCATCATGAAGTTGGCGTAGGCTGCGGTGAATGCCTGGAGTGCAATGACGGCCAGGATCGGCTGACTGAGGCTCACGGTGATCTGCCAGAAGATTCGGAACTCTCCTGCGCCGTCCAGCGCCGCGCTTTCATAGAGCTCCTGCGGCAGCGAGTCGAAGAACCCTTTGAGCAGGAAGATCATGTAACCATTGGCCAGCCCCGGCAGCACCAGAGCCCAGAAGGTATTGAGCAAGTGGAACTGGCGCAACATAAGGAAGACCGGGATCTGCGTCACCATCGGCGGGAAGGCCATGGTGAGCATGACGAACAGTAGGACCTTGTATGACCACGGCGGCCGGTAGCGGCTCAGGGCGTAGGCCGCCAGCGGGTTCACGATCAGCGCCGAGAGAATCGCGAGCAGGCAGTAGATGACCGTGTTCATAATGCCGCGGCCATGTCGCACGATGTAGTCGGTCACAGTGGCGTAATTGCGCACCACAAACTCGTGCCGCAGCGGCTTGATGTTGGCATTGAAGAACTTGTAGTGCCAGGACGCCTGGGGCGGCATGATGTCGAGCCAGCTTCCGAATGTCGCGCCCAGGGCGCTGTTTGTCTTCGCGATCGTGCCGTACTTGTCCTCGATGAAGTCCCGGAACATGAACTCGAGAGTATGCAGCCGCACCATCTCGATGGGGAGGAGGTGCTCCTCACCCGTGTCGGGGTCTTTCCAGCCCTCGAGGAACGCGGCCCAGTCGGACAGGGGAAGTCCCTCGCGCGGCGGCTCCTCGAACAGCTTGATATCGCTGAAGGAGCCATACTCCGTCTCGTAGTGGTTGTTGAGGCCCTGAATGGTGCGGTACTTGCCCTCGAGGAACCTCTGGTAGTAGGGCTCCGCAGCGGGGTCTGCCCGCAGCCACAGCAGGTTGAGGATCGTGCGGACGAAGGTCTCCCAGTCCTCACGCTCCAGGTCGGTGCCGTCGGGAATGGTCCGGGACAGATGGATCTCGTCCCAGCTCTCATACGACGTCTCGTGGGCCGCGTTGTACTCCGCGAGATCCTCGGTGTACTGAGACTTCAGGAATGAGTTCTTGTAGAAACCCTCGATGCAAAAGAACGTTCGCGTCTCGGGCGGGAGCTTCTCCTTATACTCGCGGAACGCCAGGTCGAAGGGGTCGCTGCCGGGCTTGTTGCGCCGCAGAGTATAGTCCTCCGGCAGGACCCAGAAGGCGTTCCAGTTGACGAACTCGGTGCCCATCGCCCGGTTCATCTGCTCAATGTCCTCATCGTACTCATCCATGAGCCCGGCCTTGAACTCCCGCAGGATGCGCGGCAGCACGCCGCGAGACACGGGCGCGCGCACATAGCCCGTCGCGTACATGTAGAAGGGCAGGGAGTTCCTCTTCAGGAACGCTTCCCACTCGTCGACGAGCTTGCCCTCATCGTCCGCCGGCGGCTCGAGGGTCCTGAAGGAGACGGCCGTTGTGTCGTAGGCCATCTGCATCATCTCGAAGGACTCGTTGAAGAGCCCCTCGATGTGCTTCCGGTAGAGGGCATCGGTGTCCACCAAGAAGCGGGGGATGACCAGGTTGTCCGGCAGATCGACGGCGCTCTTGGTGCTGCCGGCGATCATCAGCAAGAACGGGTAGACCATCGTGATGGCGCCCACTGTGAGCACTATGTAAATGGCCCCGATCAGCACGCGCGTCTTCGGTGATTTGCGGTCGACCACGGAGATGATGGGCATCTGCTATTCCTTATTGCCCGCCGCCCTGAACTCCAGGCGCGACAGGATTCTGAGCTGATAGACGGTGAATCCGATGAGCATGAACCCGAGCATCCACGCCATGGCTGTGGCGGGACCGAACTTGAGGTAGGTGAAGGCCTTGAACCAGATATGTAGGCCGATCACCTCGGTCGCTGCGCCACCGCCGGTCATCACGAGGATATTGCCCGTGGCCGTGTACCACGAGCGGATGAACACGCCGATGAAGGTGATGATGATCAGCGGTTTCAGGATCGGGAAAACGACATGGATGATCTTGTCCACAAACCCGCTGCCGTCCAGTTCCGCCGCTTCGTAGTAGTCGTCGGGAATGCCCTTCAGAGCCGCCAGGTAGATCAGGCATCCGGGGCCCATGCCCGCCCACACCATGGGGATCACACACGCCAGCATTGCCGTCTCCGGATTGCTCAGCCAGCGGTAGGGCTCCGGCGTAATATCAAACAGGCGGAAGGGGATCATTGTAAGGCTTTCAAGGAACCCCTCGCCGGGACGGAACAGGATGGGATTGGCCATCGCCGCGCAGGTGATGAACAGCATGATGCCCGCTGCGACGAAGCCCCAGGCAGCGAGATGCATGTCGTGGTACAACAGCCGTCGCGCGAACATGATCCCCACTATCAAGAAGCCTGCGGCCACCGTCAGAAACACGATCGCCGGAACCTGCAGCACCAGGGCGTTGAGCATCCCCCGCTCCGACGGCTCGTAGAACTGTTTCCACAGCAGGATCGTTACCAGGCCGGTGATGACGGCAGGCAGGTAGTAGATGGTTCGGAACAGCAGCGTCGCCCGGGGCACTTCCTGCAGCAGGATCGCGAGGATGATCGGCGGCAGGAAGGTGAGAGCCACCACGAGGAACGCGTAGCGCACGGAGTGCCACATGGCCACCCAGAAGTAGCTGTCATACAGCAGGTCGCCGAAGTTGTCCACGCCGACCCACGTTGAATCACCCAATAGCTTGTAATCATAGAACGCCATCTTCGTGCCCTGCAACAAAGGCACGTACTGCCATAAAAACACCGTGCCGAGAGCCGGGATGAGCAGGACCATCGGCCACGCGTACTTGGCCAGGTTCAGACCCTTGTGCTGGGGCATGTCTGATGGGTCAGGCGTGAACGCCTCCATGATCTTTCGGAAGACCAGGGCCAGGGTGATGACCAGCGCGATCAGCACGATGATGGCCGACGCGCGTCGCTTGAGTTGCTCCTCAGGGGAGATGATGCCGATCATCTCGGCGTTTGCCCGCGCGCACCCTTCCTTGAGCAGCCCGTGCATCACGTCAAGCCGCTCGTCGGGGTCCTCGGGCAACTGGTCGTTGATCGCCATCTCCTCCGCCCGCTGGATCGGCAGCGTCATCAGGTCATAGGCCACGTTGCTGTTGCGGCCGTATGGCTCGGGCCGACCCGTCGCGATGGCGATGTTGAAGGTGTCCGACCAGCCCTTGGGTGCGAGACGCTCGATCTCCGGATAGCCGAACATGCGCAGGTACTTGGGGTTCACGAAGCGCCCCAGACCGCCTTCGACCATGATCCGCGTCTTAATCCGCACCGCCTCTTCGCTCTCGTAGAACCGCATGTACTCCCAGGCCGCGTCGCGCACGGCCGGGTCTTCGATCTCGCTGAACAGCGACATCATGCGGCTATTGAGCTCGCCGCCGCGCTTGCCGGTGGGGCCCATCGGTACGGGCACCATCCCGGTAACCTCGGGGTTGATCGTGGCGAACACCTTCTCGTCGATGTACGCCAGCATCATCCCGATCTCGCCGCGGTCCCACTTCTGGTACGAATCCTCGGCGTCCTTGGAGGAGTACCCTCGCCGCACCTTGCCGTCCGCGCCGGTCCATTTCTCGGCGCTCAGCCGGGTGTAGAAGTCCAGCGCGGTCGCCGCCTCGCGGCTGTCAAATACGCAGCGCCACTCGTCGGTCTCCTCGTTGTACTCCATCACCTCGCCGCCCGCCGACCACAGGAAGGTGATCCAGTACCAACTTTCGTGTTTTCCGCGTCCCAAGAGCACGCCGGCAACGCCGCGCTCCGGATCGGTGATCTTCCGCGCGGCCTCGAGCATGTCGTCCCAGGTCCAGTCCACGGTTGGGTACTCGATGTGCTTCTCGTCGAACAGGTCCTTGCGGAACAGGAGCACCTTGCCCAGCGCTCCGCCGTACGGCATCGCCCACACGTGCTTCGCCCCGTCGGGGCCCTTCCGGCGGATGACCGGCCAGAGCTTCGGGTTGACCCGGAAGTCGATCTCCTCCTGGGTCATACTGCTCAGGTACCCGTCCTCTTCCTTATCGAGGGGGTAGAGGAACCGGTTCTGGATGTAGTTGTCGGAGCGCCGGAAATTGAGGTACAGCACGTCCGGGGCCATCCCGCCGGCGATCGCCAGCAGGTCGGATTCCACACCCTCCACCTTGATCCCGGAGAACTGCTTGAGCTCAACCTCGACGTCGTCCCAGTTGTGCTCGCCGTACTTGCCGGGGTCCTTCTTGTACTTCTCCAGGTAGCGGTCCGCGAAGATCTCGGGGAAGCGCTGCTTGAACGCTCGCACTCCGGCGACTTCGCCCCGGTTGAAAGTGTCGGTGTTACTCGGGTCGGGCAGACCGAACACCGTCACATGGATCACGGTCTTCCCGTCCCGGTCCTCCACGTAGCCCGCCCATGCCGGCGATACACACAGCCAACACAGCAGCAGGACTACAGGCAATGCGCACATAGTAGCGCAGCGAACCGGCTTCGTGGGGTGCGTCAACGTTCTCCTCCTGTGGATCCGGCACAGTGGTCTTGCCGAGCCTGGCCGCGGCCTGAGGGACTCTGGCCGGTACGGGCAGCCGTCAGGTACGACAATCTCGCTGAGTCTACACTCAGCACACAACACCCGGCGTCACATCTAGGGTCACCAGGGACACGTGAACGCTTAGTGTAACCCAAAACTCGCGCCGCCGCCAACAGTCAACTACATGTGTACATTTGAGGAAGCAAGAGCTCCCGGACCGCCTAGCTGCCCTCCGGCAGCCGCACCCGCCACCGTTGACCGGGAATCAGGCTGATTTCCCCCGTCTGGTGCAGGACTGTCTGCCCGTCCTCGGCGAGAATCGTGAGCGTCCCCCGAGTGCCCCCGCCGGGGATCGTGAGACGGACTGTGTCCGGGCCCACGCCGGTCGCCTGCTCGTATTCCTGACCGTCGGCGGCGCGGAACACAAGCTTCTTCTGCAGCCACTTGGCGAAGAGGCGGTTCTCGTTGAGCGCGCGGGTCGCTCCCGCCCCGTAAAGGAATCCGTAGACGCGAACGCCGTCCGTCACAAGCCCCACCGCGACCATGTAGCGGTCGGCTTCGGACTGGTTGCGCGTGAGCGAGTGCCGGGGACCGAAGCTCAGGCCATCCCGGGACAGCGAGTACCACATCTCGCCGCCGTTCATGTGCATGGCCATCAGGTACCAGCGCTCTCCGTTCACACTGAAGCGCTTCACATCATTGACTGCTGCGGTGGCGTCGAGAGCGGGGCCGTCGTAGGTGAAGTGTCGGAAGTCCTTGCTGCTTGCGCGGTGGATCTGCCCGAAGTTCTTGAAGTCCCCGAAGTACATCCGATACTGCCCGTCCTCGGCCAGGATCGCGTTCATGCCGTTGATGTCCGCGTTCTCGATCCCCGCGTATCCCTCGATGGTGACGAGGTCTTCGTAGCCCGCCACGTGGGGGGCCTGCTCGTCCCAGGTCAGTCCGTCGGGGCTGGTGAAGGCGGCGGGCCGGTTCAGACCGCCCTCCCGGTGAGGGTAGGCGGTGCACATCATGCGCACGGTTCCGTCGTCCAGACGCACCGCGCAGCAATTGCACACGTGGATGTAGACGCCGTGGTCGATGACCATGCGCCTGTTCTCGAAGCTCAGGAAGTCGTGGGTCCACGTGGTGTAGATGCGGTCGTTGCCGGTGTCGACGCCATCCCAGGCTCCGTAGTAGATGCGCCAGCGGCCGGCCTCGCGGATCACCGTGGGCGCGTAGATATTGCGGTACCGGCCCTCGCGGGGCATCAGCAGCGGCGCCCGGGCATCGAAGTTCCAGTTGAGGGTGTCGGCGTCCCACCATTCCGGGCGGAAGGGCCCTGCGGCAACGCCCTCAATCTCGATGGTCCCGTCCGGCGCTTCGCCCGCAATGCGCTCCATGATTGGGTCGCTCCATCCGGCCGTGGCAATCAGCACCATCGCCAGAGATGCGAGGATCATTCGTCGGCAGGTCGCCATGCTCATCACCGTCCTGTAATTCGCTGTCCCGAATCCCAGTTTCGCCCGACGGGCCGAGGGTCCTCCCTCGCTGTCGGAAGGTCCCCGCGACCGCCCCGCGGAATACGACGGTGTCACGGTCCGCCCAATCTCTCGGCGGCGCACCGGCCAGTTCCCCTGCGCGCCGATCTCAAGGACTGCCGGATATGCCTCTACCGCCTCGCGAGCGTTTTCTGTCGTGCCTCCACCAGCGGTCCGCCGATCGACCGTCTGTGGGAAATGCAGTCTCCGCCGCCACCGTCCACCTGATGGACGAGACGGGCTGCCCGTTCCCGGACGCGCACCTTGACCCGGACGTGATGGTCGGTCTCGCCGCGTCGAGCCACGAGATCCTGGGCTACGATACCATCGCCCCGGTCTTCTCCGTGCAGCATGAGGCGGCGGCGCTGGGCTGCGAGGTCGACTGGGGGCGCAGGGACCTCATGCCTGATGTGGTGGGCCGCAAGTACGCGCGAGCCGATGAGATCGCGATCCCGCCCGACTTCCTCTCCGACAGCGCCTGTGTGGTGGTGCTCGAGGCACTGCGTAAGCTCCGGGCGCGTTACCCGGACGTGGCGCTCGTCGGCAAGGTCTTCGGCCCCTGGACATTGGGGTACCACCTGTTCGGCGTCGAGCCCTTCCTGATGATGACCCTCGATGACCCGCCGCAGGTGCGCCGGATTCTCGACACGCTCAAGGAGGTAGCGGTGGTTTTCGCCGCCGCGCAGTTTGAGGCCGGGGCGGATGCCATGACCCTCGCCGATCACGCAACGGGAGATCTCGTCTCCGGCAAGATGTACGAGGACTTCCTCCAGCCGGTGCACTGCGAGCTGGCGCGGCGGATCGACGGGCCGATCATTCTGCACATCTGTGGCGATACGGCCGACCGTCTGGGTGCGATTTCCCGCACGGGCTTCGAGTGCTTCCACTTCGACTCGAAGGTGCCGGCTGCAAGGGCTCGCGAGATCGTGCGTGCGGAGGGCTTGCTTGACGACGGGCGCTTCCGCATCACCCTGATGGGGAATATCAACAATCCCGAGACGCTGCTGCGCGGTTCGCCGGATGATGTTCGCCGCGAGGTCGAGGAATGTCTGCGTCAGGACATCGAGATCATCGGCCCGGAGTGCGCGGTGCCTCTGACCACGCCCACCGAGAACCTGCAGGCCATCACAGAGGCTGTCGAAGACCGCTGACGAACACGAACGAGAGACCTTCACCCGACCGGGGGACTGCTATGAAGACCATCGACCTGACGCAACTGGACTGGCAGTGGCTGGGCTGGCGTCCGTGGACGTGGAAGCTGCGAGCATCCATGGAAACAGGCCTGCAACTACGCAGCGATCTGGGACCGATTGCCGCCGTGCTTCCCGGCACTGTGCAAGAGGCCCTGCGCCGGGCGTTCTCGACGACTGGCTCGTGGGCCTGAACTCGCGCGCCTGTGAGTGGGTCGAGCACCGGCACTGGGAATTGTTCACGAAGCTCTCGGCGGATGACCTCGCCGGGGCGCGGAGGATCGTGCTCGACGCCAACGGGCTCGATTACTCGGGGTGGATTCTCGTCGATGCCCAGGAGGTCGCGAGCTTCAGCGGCGTCCTGACGCCCACGCTGATAGACCTAACCGAACATCTCGCCGACGGGCAGGACCATTTCCTGAGCATCGTGTTCGACGAGCCGCCCCCCGAGCAAGGGCAGATCGGGTTCACATCCCTCTCGAAGTACTTCAAGCCCCGCTACAACTACGGTTGGGACTGGTGTCCGCGCCTGGTTCCCATCGGCGTGTGGGGCCACCTGCGTCTCACCGCTGACATCGCCTCCGAGTTCCGCGTAGCGAAGGTCTGGACGGACCTGTCCGAGGACCTGCAGGCGGGTCGGATGAGCATCACCCTCAGCTATGAGTCTGACGCGCCGGAGCCTGGCCTGACCGTTCGGGCGACCCTTCGGGACGGCAAGGCAGTCGTCGTCTCTGAAGAGGTCAGCGTGACGGGCGGCACGGAGGAGTGGCGGATCGAGGGCTTCCAGGTCTCTCCGTGGTGGCCGAACGGCGAGGGCCCGGCGAAGCTCTACGAGCTAACTGTCGAGCTCATCGCTCACGGTGGCGAGGTGCTTCTA
>JALGSS010001119.1:1522-2677 GCA_029821745.1 Candidatus Zipacnadia bacterium | reverse complement strand
CCAGCGGTAGTCGATGACCACGCCGAGGCCGGCGTCCGTGTCGTCGGCCCCATACGAGAAGTCGATCCAGCCGGCTTTGTCGGCGTTCTCAGGGCGCGGGCCGCCACCCAGGTATCCGAACAGCAAGTCGCGGTACTGGCTCCCGTCATGGAGTCGCCCGCGCCGCAGCGGCCCGCCAACTCCAGGCTGCAGGGCGAAGGCGCCGCCTTTCTGGAACAGCCCGCACCTGTCCCCCGCGCCCTTCATAGTGACCTCGCCCTTGGGAATCCAGGACCGTGCGATGCGGATGGCCGGGGTGTAACCGAAGAACGCGTACTGGCTCTCGCCCGACGCCTGCTCAGAATCGTAGGGGATCGTGACCACGAGACACCCGGGGAGTTCGTCGACCGTCGCGTCGCCGAAGCCCTCGTGACCGGCTGCGTTGAGGGTCCAGGGACCCCGCAGCACGTTGCCTGCGACCGCCGGGGAGAGTGTGCTGATCTCGTCCTTCGCCAAATCGAGGGCGGCAGTGTAGAAGTCCGTGGTGACGGTGAGCAGGTTGCCCTCGCGGGAGTGTGAGGGGGCCTCGTGGGCCTGGGCGGATGCAGTGCGGCTCACATACTCCGCACGATGGACATGCGGGTCCGGGTTGGGCATCGGTAGGGCTGCGAGACGCTCTTTGGTTCCTGGTCTTGGAGGCAGGAGCGCAACGGGTCTCCCCTTTGCCGAGAACGGGCCGTCACCGGTGACGGGAACGAAGGCAGGAAGAGGCAGCGGAGGCTCAGGCCCCCGTGAGACGATCAGCGGGAAGACGTCTCCGCCACGCCGTTCGTGACCGACCATGAACCGCTCGGCTTCGCCGTCCAGCAGTGTGTGGCCATCACTGGGCGCGATGCGGCAACCCAGCACGCCGGAAAGACCCGTGGCGTCGATGGCAAGAGTCCGCTCCTCACCCACCGGCCAGGAGGCGACCCTCTGGGTGAGCCGCTGCGTCCCTTGTCCGGGGGAGGGCGCGGTCCAGTGGATCGCCACGTCCTCGGCGTCCATGTTCCCGACGTTCCTGATCGTGACACTGGCGAACAGCGGCTGCCGGGCTTCACCCTCGTCGCGAAGCATGTCGCCGGGCTGCGGGGACGGTGCCACGCGCTTAGCGCCAGGGGGCGGCTCGTCCGTGAG
>JALGSS010001119.1:0-1505 GCA_029821745.1 Candidatus Zipacnadia bacterium | reverse complement strand
TCCGCATATTCAGCGACCCCCGGGGCGGCGCTGCCGGAGGTGAAGAAGCCGATGCCATTGAGCTCCGGGGCCGTCCGCTTGATGTACCGGAACTGTCGAAGCACGTCGGCCTTCGTCGGGGAGTTCGTGATGCGACCCGTCTTCTTGTTCTTGATCTGGTTAATGCCCAGACCCGGGATCACCTGATCCATGACGCCGGCTTCCCTGGCCGTGCGGAAATATGTGTCATACTGGCCGAGGTGGTTCCCGCAGTAGTTGAGGTATATCTCGGGCACGAACAGGTCCACGAGGTCTTTGATGTCCGCCCAGTACTGGTGTGCACCCATGTACCAGACGGCAGTGAACTGCTCGGGCTTCTCTTCCGCCAGTTGTTCCCAAGCCGCGATGAATTTGTCGGTCACCTCGCCCGGGCCACCCACCTCGTCAATGGCGATCCAGTCCGTGTCGCCCCAGCTCTCAACAAACCTCTCGGTGGGCCAGTCCTTGTAGCAGACGCCGCCCTTCCACCCGGCGGGTAGGGCCCCATGTCTCAGCCACCACTCCCGGTCTTCGCTCTTGACCGTGGTCGGCACGTTGCACCAGTCGAACTCCTTCGGGGCGCCGAACCAGACGAAGTAGACGTCGCTCTTCGTTACCGCAATCCGCCGCGTCACCCGCTGGTCCAGGCCGTCGATCTCGAACACGACCCGGTAGTAGCCATTCCGCGGCGCGTGCCAGCTCAGACTGAAATCCTCACTGGCTCCCGGCTCCAGGGCGAGCGTCTTCTCGACGGCCACGGGCGCGGAGAGCAAGTCGCCCTGTCTGCCCGCGCGCATTGTCACGCGGACAGCCCCCTCGAAGGGTCCCTCACCTTCGTTGAGCACCGGCACCAACCACGTGATCTCATCCCCTTCGGCGGGGATCATCTTCGAGACCCCGATAGTGGGGGCATCAATGATGAGGCAGGACGCGGGCACCGCGGCACAGATCATGATGACCGGAAGCATACGCTGCATAGGGGTCACCTCCAGCCTCAGCATTCCACGGACCCGTTGGCCATTCCTGCATGGGGCCACGCCCGTAGTACCCACCAGCACGACGCAACATTCCGGCTCTGGCGTGTGTTAGTAGGACCGGGAATGCGTGGCGATCGGACGCCAGGTGCTCAGCATTCCCCACGACGTTCCATTCCATGGGCCACCAGAACTATCAAGAACCCTGTCCAGATGAATACCTCAAAAGATGCTGAATCTGAAGGAGTCCGCTGGGGCTGCGCAGAATAGGTTCCTGAAGTGAACGAATGTCGGTGTCGGAGACCATCCTGTCAATCGTGGGAAGCAACCCGTGCTTGTTAACCGCTTGTGACTAAGGAGGCAAAGTACACCATGAAACGTTCCGGCTTTACGCTCATCGAATTGCTGGTCGTGATCGCCATCATAGCCATCTTGGCGGCGATCCTATTTCCTGTCTTTGCTCGCGCCAGGGAGAAGGCCCGGCAAACGTCCTGTCTGAGCAACCTGAAGCAA
>JALGSS010000178.1 GCA_029821745.1 Candidatus Zipacnadia bacterium | reverse complement strand
ATCGGCGCAGGCTGGCACCGGATCCGCATCGACCTGCGGAAGGAAGCGCGCTGGCGTGGGGTTCTTTCGGCATTCCGGATCGACCCCACCAGTGAGGTCAAGGCACTCGTGAAGATCGACTGGGTGCGCCTGATCTCGGCGACGCCCGTCGAGCACGCGGCCATTGAGACCATCGGCAGGCCCTCCGGGCAGGCCTCGCACGTGGCTATGACGGTGCCGGAGACGACGGTGCGCGCCGGCAGCGTGCAGGACGTGACCGTGACGGTCACGGACGTCGACGGCAAGCCCGTGTCGGGGCAGCCCGTCGTCGTGGAATTGGCCGAGGGTTCCGGTGGCAGTCTCGGGATCCGCAAGGACCAACGTTCCCTTGCGCTGAGCACGCGGGAACGCCGGGGACTCACGAATGACGAAGGGCGCCTCACGGTGGCCTACACTGCGTCGACGCGGGCGACTGAGAACGCAGACACACTGCGAGCGACAGTTGAGTTCGCCGGACCCGCGCAGGCCGTGCAGACCGTCTCTACGGTCCCCGGTCCACCGGACCACTACCGGGTCGAGCCCACAAGCGTCGCGACGCTCAAGGAAGCAGCTCTGCCGCTGTCCGCTTCGGCCCAACTCGTCGATGAGTTCGACAATCCAGTCGCTGAGTCTCGCACTATCGCCTGGAGCACCGATGAGCCGGGAGCCATCGCCCAAGCCGATGCGCGTCTGAATGACAAAGGAGCGGCGCGAGCGCAATGGACAGGCATCGAGGCGCAGCGCTGGGTGTATCACATCCGCGTCAGGGATGACCAGGGCCTGGAAGGCGAATCGGCGGCGATTTGCCTGCTTCCCTCACAGCCTCGGAAAGACCCGATTGTGCTGGGGGACAATGGGTATTTCCGCAAGGGCCCTGACGGTCCCGCCTGGCTTCCTCTCGGCGGCTTCTATGCGAACTGGGTAGGGCTGCCTGACCGTGGGGAAGAGGGGCGACGGCTCATCTCTTTCGTGGATGCCACTGAGGAGCAACTCGTGCACTGGCTGGACTTCCTTGCGGGCGAGGGCGTCACAGCGATGCGGTTCATGCTCCGCGCTCATACGCCCCGTGGGATGGAGCCGATGGACGTCATCGGGCGGGTGAACATGCCCCTGTTCGCGAAGGTCCTGCGTTACATGGACCTGGCCCGGAAGCATGATATCCGCTTCATGCTGACGATCCACGAGGACTACACGAAGCCCGCGTACTTCAACAAGCAGGCGCTGGAGACGTTCTGTATTCCGCGCTACGCGGGAGAGGATCTGGACGCCCTTCCACCGCACCAGCGGCGCTTTGTTCGCGACGGGCGTCTGCTGGAGTTGATCCAGAACAAGTATACCGATCCCGACGTGATGGCGTGCCAGGACCAATACGCGCGGGAGCTGATAGGACTGCTCAAGGACAACCCTCAGCTCTTCTCGTGGGAGTTCGAGAACGAGATGGTCGACTGCCCGCAGTCGTGGGCGAACCACGCGGCGAAGATCATCCGCGACGCCGATCCCGTCACCCCGATCTGCGCCAGCCACGGTGGGGGAGGTCTGCACACCGCCGACCCGCTCTGGTGGACGCGGAAAACCGACATCGACTTCTACAACTACCACCTGTACTCGCATCGCGGCTCCACGTCGGCGGTCACGGACTACGGGGCCGCCTGTGACATCCTGACCTGCTACGGGCGCATGGCCCCCGTGAGCATGTTCGGCGAGTCCGCCGGCGACGAATTCGGCCGCTACCCGAAGGAGCGCGACGCCGACCGCCGCTACATCATGCGCGACATCATCTGGCTGAGCCTGGCGAACGGGAATCCGGGGTGCTTCTTCTGGAACGCCCGGGGCTTTGAGGTGGAAGAGTTCAGGCTCGCGAATCAGATCGTGAGCGCGATTGATTGGCGAGACTGGCGGCCGGCGAAGCCCGAGGTCGGGCTCATCGTCGATCACCCGTGGGAGGATGACAAGTACTATCGATCCCCGGAGGGCCGGGCCGACTACGCGATGATGGGTCGCTACGCGCAGCACTACCTGAGCGCCGGGATTGACTTCGACTTCACCATGGACGGGGAGGGATACGCGAAGACTTCGTCTCTCGAGGAGTTCTCCCCGTGCCAGGGCAAGAGTCTGCTTGCCCCGACCGAGGGCTGGCAGGTGCGCACGAACGCCTGCGCCGACCTGTCGCGGGGCCTCGCGTACGTGCGCAATTTCGCCGGCGTGTGGAATTGGGCTGAGACCGAGGGAAGGCGCAGAGCTGACATGTTCTTGCGGGACCGCAAACAGGCGCCCCTGCGGCTGGCTCTGGACCTGCCTCATGCCCGGGCGAGCGTGACCGCGACGGATCTGGACACGGGAGAAGTCAAGCGCTTCGACGTCGCCGGATCAGGGGAGATAGACTTGGGTGTGAGCGGGCACGACTGGGCCGTGGTTTGGTCGGTGAAGTAACGGCCGCGGACACATCCGCACGGCCACGCATCCAAGCAAACAAAAAGCCGCCGAGTATCGCTCGGCGGCTCCATTTTTCGGTTGGTGGACGAGAGGAGACTCGAACTCCCGACCTCCTCCGTGCGAGGGAGGCGCTCTCCCAACTGAGCTACTCGCCCATACCGTCAACGGACGAATATCATACGGTCAGCCCGACCGTGTGTCAAGCCAATTCTACCGGCGGCGCTGACCTCCTGTCACTCCCCGATCACTCGCCGAACAGGTGCGGCGCGAAGGGCTCCAGGTAGTCGCGCCATTCCGGGCACTTCACCGCCTGGCGGAAGGTCGGGTAGTTCAGATACGGGATGAAGCGCGGCCGTGTGGGTTCCTTGATCAGCTTCATGCGGGCCTCGCTGGGCGTATGGTTGCCTTTCTTGTTGTTGCACTCGGTGCAGCACGCCACGATGTTCTCCCACGCGTTGCTGCCGCCCCGGTCTTTCGGGAGCACGTGGTCGATCGTGAGCGTTTTGCCCCGCTTGCCGCAGTACTGGCACGCGTAGTTGTCCCGGGCCATGATGCTCGAGCGCGAGACCCTGATCTCGGGTAGCGGACGCTTAACGTGGTAGTTCAGTCGGACGACGGTCGGCAAGCGCACTGACGTAGTGGCGGATGTGATGATGCGCCCGTCGCGCTCCACCGCCACTGCCTTCTCGAGAAACAGCAGCGTGATTGCCCGCTTCCAACTGCAGACGTTCAGCGGCTCATAGTTCTGATTGAGTACCAGTACGCGTCCGTTGGTTGGCATTGATGTTCCGTTTCTTGGTGAAATAAGAAGCCCCGCCGACAGACAACTGTGGCGGGGCTGAGAGTCCACTCATAGGAAGGCGGCAGGGAATACCCACCGGCACGGCATAAACCCGACGGCAGCGTGACGACCGCGCCTGCGGATCCCGTGGGGGGCGCTTTGTATCAGAGGCACGGCGTTGATGTCCACGACAGCACAACACGCAATCATCTGCACAAGTTATTCCTTAGTCTAGACGTAGCAAGAATCCTATCAGACGCGCTCCCCTGAAGTCAAGGCGCACCTTACAGCGCTGGGCCGGGCCACGATTCTGTCCTCACTCGCCCAGCCCCCAGATCAATGAGGGACGCGCTCAGGATGGCGGAACGGCCCTGCGGGGCCCCGGTCGCTGTACGGCGCGACCACCCCGCAGCTAACGAAGTGAGTTTCGCTGCACAACCCCGTCTGCGCCCCTCAGTCCTTGGTTCGCGCGGCCGACGCGCCTTCAGGGCGCTGCCACTCGCGTAAGACTACCAGTCGAGGCCACCGTAGGAGGGCTCGATGCCGGGCCCGTCGTCCTCGTAGCTGAGCGGAAGCTCGATCGTGGCCCCGCCCTCGCGGCTGGACCGATAAATGGCCTTGATTACCTGGACCGCTCGGCGGGCCTCCATCCCCGGGATCTCCGGGTCGCGGCCCGTGTTGATGCAGTCCACCATATCGCAGACGTGCTGGGTATGGCCGGTGGCGGTGAGGCCGGCGGTGGGATCGGCAGCGGTGCCCTTGTCGCCCTCGCCCTCGACCTCGGCGCCCTCTTCACCCTTGATGTCCCAAACGGCGATCTTGTCGCCGATCAGCTTGATCGTGCCATTGTCGCCGCTGACATGGATGTCGCAGCCGTAGCCGGGCGTAACCGATGTCGTGCCCTCGATGACCCCGACGGCGCCGTTGACGAACTCCAGAATGGCGACGGCGGTATCCTCAACCTCGATATTGCGCACGAGACGGCGGGCATAGGCGCTGATGCGCTTGACGTCGCCCATGATGTACAGCAGCAGGTCGATGCCGTGGACGCCCTGGTTCATGAGCGCGCCGCCGCCATCGAGCTCCCATGTCGCGCGCCAGTCACCGCTGGCGTAGTAGTCGTGGCTGCGGAAGTACTTCTGGTAGCAGTCTCCAAGAACCAGCTTGCCGAGCTTCCCGGAACGGACTGCCTCGCGCACTTTCTGCGAACTGGCGTACGTGCGTCGCTGGAAGACGCCCGACAGCTTGACTTCGTTGCGCTGGCCGGCCTCGATCATTGCGTCGATCTTCTGCAGCGTGATGTCCATGGGCTTCTCGCACAGGACATTCTTGCCTGCGTCCATGGCCATGATGGCGTGTTCGGCGTGCAGTCCGCTGGGTGTGCAGATGCTAACGGCCTGGATGTCGTCCCGGCTGAGCAGTTCCTCGATGCTGCCGTAGGCGGTCACGCCCTCGCCGGAGTCTTCGGCGAACTTGTCCGCCCTCTCCTTCACAACGTCGCAGCATGCCACGAGCTTCGCGCCGGGCGCGCTCTTGACCGCGTCGCGGTGGGTCGGCCCGATGACGCCGCACCCGATGATTCCCCAGCCAATGTCCGCATTTGCCATTTCTCAGTTCTCCCTTTCAGACTCAGACAGCCTGGCTTATCGTCGAACCAAAACCGGCATGGCACCGGTGCCGGTGACATTACCGGGCGTTACCGCAATCTGGGTGGGACGCATAAGGAGGTTGTGTTGAAAAGGGCCAGATAGCCGTGGGGTGTCACAGCGCGTCGGTCACGACGCGCTGTGACACCCCGTGCCCATGATTGGCCTTTCTCAACACAACCAGGATCTCGGGCGCATCAGTCCCCAGTGCTCAGCCCTTCGAGAATCTGCATCATGCAGATCATGTTCTCTGCTGTGGCGTCCACAACGTCCGAAGTCAGGTCCTCACCCATCGATGCCTTGAGCCAGCTTCCGTTGGTCAACTGGTTCTCAATGAGGCCGTCGGCCACCGACACTGCAATGCGCCGGTAGTTCTGGTTGCCGGTCGAGGCCAACAGCAGGGCTGCTGCCCATCCGAAGAAACCGCTCTTCTCGCTCAGATACCGGTCGGGGCCGCCGCTTTCGTTGAACAGCAGGTACTTTTGGGCGGCGTCAAGCGTTGCCGCGGATCCTGTGACGGTCGCCAGCTTGGCGAGGAACCCGGCGGCAAGACTCGATACGTGGTACCACTGCCCGTTCTTGCCCACTGACAGCATCTGCTCAGCCGCGTTCTCCTCGCTGAACTCCGTGACCGTCTCGTAGCCCTTGTGCGTCTTGAAGAAGAGTCTGGCGGCAGCAGCAGGCTGGTGTGAGATGACGTGCTCCAGGTATTTGCCGGCCTGGGCTGCTTCGTCGGTGCGGCCGCAGTACAGAAGCGCCAGGCCGCAGACCGCCGTTGATAGTACATCCTGTTCCCCCGACACCGCCGCTTCCGGCCCTGCCGTGAAGAACCCGCCCGTCTCCGGATGCTGCAGGCTGCCGATGAAGTCAATCGCGCTGAGGGATATCCCGAACTGGCCCAGCTTGTGGGCGCCGCAGAGCAGCCACGCGTTCGGAACCACGTAGTAGCGCTTGAGCAGCTCAGATCGCGAGAAATGCCCCACGAAATCGCCCTCGTCGTCGAGCACGCCTTCTTGGATGTACATCGAGAGCCGCGCCGCACGCTCCACTTGCCCCATCAGAGCGAGGGCGTAGGGGACCTTGTGATAGGAAGCGATTCCCTGCTCAACGGGGTTTATTGAGCCGTCATCATTCTGCTGGGACAGCAGGAACTTCGTCGCCTGGATTACGGAATGCCTATAAGCCTTAATGTCCATAAACTGGCACTGCCTTTCCAACACCACGCACGGATGGTGTGCAAATCGGTCCCGAACACCGGAGCGCTATGCCGTGGCAAACAAAAATGCCCCGGGCGGCCCGTGTCCTCGTCGACAACGGGAGCCGGCGAGTGCCGCGGACCGCCCCTTCCCAATTCCGAGACCACATCTCATGTCTTGCCGATGCGCACTGCCTGTCGAGCAAGCCCTGCCATTTTACCTCGCAGGTCGATAACCTGCAAGTCCGCTAATGCGCGCCAGTTGAGCCGCTTGACTCACTATCCTCAGATGCCTATACTTTATTGTAAAGGCGGTTGTTAACGCCGCCAAGCGTATGGTGTATTCTGCGCTCTCCCACAGCAATCGGAAGGAGATGTGCCGCCCCCTCCGGCCAACTAGACCTTAACAGATGACAGACGAGCGCGTGTCTATGGTCGCCGCCGCTTCTCTTGGCTGTCCAAGCGTCTTGGTGTTTGTGGAGGTTACACATGGCGCAGCTTGGCAAACTCGACTATCTGTACAGGTATCACAATGCCCGCGTGCCCGACGAGGAACTCGTCGCCCAAGCCCACGGCGGATGTGACCGGGCGGTCGAGCACTTGCTGGGGAAGTACCGGGGTCTCGTCGAGGGTAAGGCCAGCGCCTATTTCCTCGCCGGTGCCGACCACGACGATGTCGTGCAGGAGGGTATGATCGGCCTGTTCAAGGCCATCCGCGACTTCTCCGCCGAGCACCTATGCGCGTTCCGCTCCTTCGCCGAACTGTGCATCACGCGCCAGATCATTACGGCTGTCAAGACAGCCACGCGCCAGAAGCACGCCGCGCTGAACGCGTATGTCTCCATTGATCTGCCTATCAGCGATCAAGAGGAAGAGCGGACCTTCGGCGACACGCTGGTCCAGGCTGTCTGTGAGGGCCCCGAGGGGATGGTCACGGGGCGAGAGTTGCAGCGCGAAATGCGTGCACGGATCAATGAGGACCTTTCCAGGCTCGAAGCCCAGGTATTGCTCAAGTATCTCGAAGGCAAGTCCTATCAAGAGATCGCCGACGAGCTGGGGCTCCAGATAAAGCAGGTTGACAACGCCCTGCAACGGGCGAAGAAGAAGCTCGGCCGTTGCGCTCAGGTCGTTGCCATGACGTGACGTTGACTGCGCGGATCGAAGCCGGCGTAGCTCAGTTGGCAGAGCAAGGCATTTGTAATGCCTAGGTCGTCCGTTCGAATCGGATCGCCGGCTCCAGCGCGGGTCCTCGCTCGCGCACGGCGACTCTTCAGCGCTCGGACCCACCCCGTTGACGGTCGCGCGCGCATTCCTCATTTTGTCGCTTGCCAAGCGCCGATGTCCCTGCTATACTAAACTGCGCGCTGGAGATCGGCGCGCCGAAATGGTTCTGCGGTTGTGTGGACAGTGGAGGGGTGCCCGAGTGGCTAAAGGGGGCGGACTGTAAATCCGCTGGCTTACGCCTACGGAGGTTCAAATCCTCCCCCCTCCACCAGTCAACATGATCGACGCAGAGCGGCCCCGCGTCGCTGTGCCTATCACACGCAGCACAACCCAATGCAGAGAAGTACCGGGCGAGCGGGCAGGCGGCCCCTCAGTGGCAGGCCGAGGTTGGTATTGATGGCGTTGGGATCTGGTTGTGTCTGCGTCTCAGTCGTCTGGGAAGCCCACGTAGCTCAGTCGGTAGAGCGTGTCCTTGGTAAGGACAAGGTCACCGGTTCAATCCCGGTCGTGGGCTCCACTTCCTTTTCCTGTGCGAGGCGAGCGATGCCGCCTCGTCTCTTTTTCGCCTAGGGCGAGCAGTGCGATTAGTTCCGGGAGGTAGCTGCAAACATGGCTAGGCAAAAGTTTGAGCGGACGAAAGTTCACGTGAACGTGGGGACGATCGGCCACGTAGACCACGGGAAGACCACCTTGACCTCCGCGA
>JALGSS010001118.1 GCA_029821745.1 Candidatus Zipacnadia bacterium | reverse complement strand
AAGGGCAACCCGCTGTTCGACCGCTATGAGAACCCCGTCCAGGTCTGCCTGGGGATGATCCACGGCGGCCAGTGGCCCTCGAAGGTGTGCGACGAGTGCCTGGTAGAGGGCGGGATCGGGTTCCTGCCGAACAAGACTCTTGATGAGGTACGCAGTGAGTTTGTGGAAGCGATCATGCGTACGGACGACGAGTGGCTCAAGGAGCACTTTGAGGTCACCTGGCCGAAGCTGAAGAAGGACGCGTATGAGATCGACCCGAACCACCCTGTCGTGACGACGATGAACGAGGCGGCCCTCAGCGTGGGCCTGGAGAGCGAAGTGTTCGGCTGGAACGTCAGTTGCGACGCGGCGCTCTACGCGAAGGAAGCGGGCATTCCCACCGTCGTCTTCGGGCCTTCGGACATTCGCTGGGCCCATGGAGACGGCGAGAAGGTCCGGCTCCAGGACATCATCGAGGGCGCGAAGGCCCTGGCGACCGCGATCGCCAACTGGTGCGGATAGTCGCGTGACGGGTTAGACGGGCAGAGGGGGTACAGGGATGCGGCTGCGGAAGGCGCGTATGTCGGCGCATCGGTCGCCTTGCACGCTGCCCGACCAGAGGCTACAATGACCGCTATTCGAGCGCCTGCGATGCGTGGCAGGCGCTCATTTGCAGGCACGGTTTTTCGGAGTGTGACCCAGATTGTCGGAACTGTACTCAACCGGTATTGATTTTCTCGATGATATGCTCGGGGGCGGCCTGCAGCCGGGCACGTTGACTGTCGTGCGCGGCGCAACGGGTGTCGGCAAGACCCAGCTTGGGCTGTCTTTCCTGAACCAGGGCGTCAAGCAGGAGGGCGAGCGCGGAATCGTCATGGATATGGCGTCGCGCGGGGATTCCCAGCAGCACGCGGAGTACGCGAAGCGCCTGTATGACTGGGAGCTCAGGGGCGGGTCGATAGACGTGGACTCGGTGTTCAATGGCCGGTTTGGCCGCGTGGACTACTACGCGAACTTCGACTACAGCGGCGAGCGCGTGGTCCGGGACACGATGACAGAGGAGGAATGGCGGGCGTGGAAGCGCGTGCTGAACGACAAGCTCAGCGCGGTCATCGCCTACTACTACTGTCATTTCGTTCACGGGGTCCGGCGCGCGGTTGTTGACGGCGTGGAGCCCTTTGACAAGGCAGGCGACTCGATCCAGATCGAGCTGTTCGAGTATATCCTGCACAAGATCCTGCGGAAGCGACACGACCTCGTCGCGCGAGACCTGTTCCGTGGGCAGTGGGTGCAGGTGAAGGATGCGGTGGAGGCACACCCGTATGATCACGAGGCAGTGGCGGCGATGTTCCTGCAGACCACGCGGGAAGTGAACCTGGTGGACTTGATTAGCGCCGAGACCCAGGAGGACGACCTGACGACGAACGCGACGACGGTCATCCTGCTGGGGCGCGTGCTGGATGGCGCGAAAGTGCGGCGCGCCGCGTTAGGGGCTGGTCGCCGGCGGGTAATCTCGCCATATTTCTTCGTGGTTCTAGAAGGAGTCTTGAAACGAAACCGGAATAGTTGCTGTCAGAATAGTATGTCGGTCGTCCAGAAGCACCGAACTACCGACATCAAGAGTGTTTCGGCCCGGTGCCCCGCGGCGGAGAGCCGCGGTGGGACCCACGTGGAGACGTGGTAACTGGGGCGCACGCGGTTGCGTGCGCCCTGTTTGTATGTTTGGAGTGGCGGAAGGGGATGCACCTTTCGGAGGCAAGCTGGGGGTGAGGAGCGTCGGAACTGCTGTAGGGGAACAGCCAAGCTCGGACGTCTATGTGGCGAAAACCAGACTGGGAGGGTGTATGCATGCGAACCATCGTTGCGACCATGGTACTCGTTATGCTCGTCGCGGGGCTTGCAGTTGCCGCCCCGGCAGACGTTGACGAGGCCAAGCTCAGCCCTGAAGCCAAGGCGCTGAAGGCGAAGTACGACGCGCAGATCAAAGCTCTACAGGACGAGTTCATGACAGGACGAGTTCATGACCGAACTGGCGGATCTTGCGGCACGGCTGGATGCTGTTGAGAAGGCCCCGGCCGCCAAGAAGTGGTACGACAAGATCAAGATCAATGGTTACTTCCAGGCACGATTCCATGCCCGCGATTACGAGGAACCCTCGACTGCCTCGGCGGTTAGCTACGACAATGAAGAGTTCGAGATGCGCCGCTTGTACATCAACATTATCGCTCCCTTTAACAAGGAGACGATGGCGGTCATCACGTGGGCCGGCGTCTGACCTCCGAGACCGACTGGGCCAACATATTTGTGGACTACAGGCCCGCTCCCGAGTGGACGATTCGTATGGGCCAGGCGCCGAACTACTTCGGGATTGACGGGTCCGAGGGTTCGTCCGGCCGCTTGACCCCCGAGCGCTTCGCGGCTTCCGAAGGCCTCCCCGCCCTCGGTCTGAAGGGCCTGTATTTCGCGGGCCCGTGGGACCGCGGCGTGTGGATCGTCAACGACCAGCGCGCGGTGACCGAGGACAAGACCGGTCTGCGCACTGCCTTCAGCGTTCACAACGGCAACTTCCGCAACCAGGACGACGACAACCACAAGAATATCTCGCTGGACCTCGAGTACTTCACCCAGTGGATCGCGACGCCTTCGGCCTGAACGTGCGCGTTCTGCCCAATGGCGCTCTCGGCCAGTGGGGTTTCCAGGCTGAGTGGCTGGACGGCGAATGGATGGGCACCGACCGCGACGGCTGGTATGGTCAGGCAAGCTACAGCTTCGCCGACCACCCTGGCAGGGCGTATGCTCGCTACGAGGAGTTCGACCCCGACGCAGACACCGCCGACGACGAGTACGAGGCGCTGCACTTGGGGTACATCTACAACATCACCCCGCTCGACCAGGTCACGCTCGAGTACACCCTGGGCGAGTGCGCCACGATGGACGCTGACGATATCATCGTGCAGTACCAGCGCAAGTTGTAGGTCGCAACAGCCACCTGCCGTCTCGAAGAGGGACAGGGGATTCCCTGTCCCTCTTCACGTTAACCACCACCGGACAGGACCGGCACCCGTTGTGCCCCACGCCGGGAGGTATCCCGGCCCCCCCGTAGAGAATACTACTGCGATGTCTGTGCA
>JALGSS010000177.1 GCA_029821745.1 Candidatus Zipacnadia bacterium | reverse complement strand
CAGATGAGCCTGAAGTTGTTCCGCAGATCGGCGGCTGCTTTTTCCTCAATTCGCTGCGCGTCCCGCGGGATGACCAGCGTATAGTGGGCCTTGCGGCGGTCCGCCAGGATCAGGTCGACGGCGCGCGTCCCCTTTGGCCGCAGGGAGTTCTCCCAGCGCCTGGGCATGTCCGTTCGGTGGATTCCCGCGTCGCCGTCGATGGTCACCGAGCCCATGATCGTGAAGCCCTCGTAGTTCACGTCCTTGTCCTCGATGTACTGGTAGACGTTGTACGAGCCCTTGAGCGCGCCGTGCTTGAACTTCACGCGGTATGCCACCGTAATGTCGTCGGCGGTCGTGGTAACTGTCGTGTTCTCGCAGTCCAGGTAGGCCTGGTCGTTCTCGATGATCTTGCCCGCTTTGCCGGGTTCCCCCGTGCCCACCGTCGCGTTCCAGTAGCCGTGCTGAACGATGCCCAATTGGTTCGTGGGCTTCGTGGGCAGGTTGTAGCCAATGTCGAACCCACTGAGCAGGTCGCCGCCCCGGGCGATGACCAGGTAGGTGTTCGTGAGCAGGCTAATGCCACCCGGATACCGATACGAGGCGGTGATCGTGTGCCAGGAGTCCGTGGCCAGAGGCTCGATGGTGTCCGTCTCACCGTTGAAAGTGACGCCCAGGTTCCGCGGCCCCTGGGCGAATAGTGGCTGCGTGCAAAGGCCCGCCAGTACCCACACGCACAGGCAGGCGATACATGCTGTCTTCATAGGGCACTCCCGTGCTGGGCGGAATTGCTGCGTGTCTGGGGTGCTTCGTCGGGGGAGGACCAGAGTCCTGCGGGGGCTCCGCACACCCGCTGCCAGAAGGTCATCCGGGGCGGCTAAGGAAGGGACACCTTAGACGGTAGCGGCTCTGTCCGCGGCCATGTCCATCCTGCGAAGCGAACGCCATCCGTTTCACGAGGTGCGAGCCGATGCCGGCTAATGCGCGACTGTTGAACCGCCGGATGTCAGCGCTTGTCGTGTTGCTCCACGTTGGCGCGTTGTCCGCGATCACTGCTATGGCGCAGGAGAGTGACGCCGTGGTGCGGTTGCAGGTGCAGCTTCGCGACGCGAGCCTGTACGCCTTCCAGTTCGCCCGCTGAGTGGAGCGGCCACCGGGCAGGCTTGCGCGAGCCCTTACTTCCCGATAGGGAACATTGAGTGGCGAAGCTGGGGCCGATGTGGAATACTTAACGCAGGCGGTCTGATTCTGCGCGAACAATCGAGGGGAGACACTATGGTGAGGCCTTTGCTGTGTATCGTGGCCCTGGCGATCTTCGGTCTGGGTGTGGCTGTCGCCGACACCTACTCGCTGGCGCCCGTCAAGGACGAGCGCGGAATGTACGGGAGGCCGGCGATGTCGTCGGTCAAGTGGCAGCGCGAGATGGCGGAGGTTGGCGATCTGCCGGAATTCCGCGGTGACAGTGTGTGGTTCGCCGAGTTGCCCTTCGCTGACAGCGAACCGATACTCGTGGCTCTGGACCCAGGCAAACTCGAGCGGCCAACGGAGCCGGAGGTGCGGCCCGCGCCGGATCCGGAACAGATGCCCATTGTCTACCTTGATCTGGACCGCGACCGCAATCTGGACGACGAGGAGCCGGTGACCCTCAGCCGCACGGAGAGTGGCCGATACGAGGGCTGGCTGAAGTCGCCCGTGATCGCGGCGTACGTGGTCTACAAGCTGGATGACGGGCGGGAGATCGAGGCCCCGCACCGCTTTAGACTGATGGCGCCCTATGGCGGCGTCGAGGGAGTATCGACGCTGAGGATCGTCGGAGAGTACCAGTCGGAGGGCAAGGTGAAGCTGGGCCGTGAAACCATGACCCTTCGCCTGATGGACGGGAACGTTGACGCGAAGTACGGGATCCCGGGGCTGCGCGGGGACTACCTGTGGCTGGATGCTGATGGCGACGGCAAACCGGGACGGTTTGAGAGCCGGCCGGTCACGAAGTGCATTGCCTACGGGGGCAAGTACTACTCCCTGCGGATCCGGCCCGACGGCGGCGAGGTGACGATTGAGCCCTACGAGGGAGAACTCGGCAAGCTGATCTTCTGGGCAAAGGACGGCGAGGGGGCGCCATTGGAGGTGTCGAAGGTCTACCTCTACGGGGACAGCCTGTGCCTGTTGCAGGAGCGCAAGACGAGCTTCCTGCGTGTGCCCCCCGGAAGTTACAGCCTCGTGTACAACCTCACCCGCCACAGTGGGGGCGAGACCAGGGACTACGAGTTCCGGTCGCGCCGGCCCATCGAGGTGGTTGGGGGCGAAGCGGTGGGGCTGCGGTGCGGGCTGAAGGTCAAGATGGACCTGGAGGTCTCGCAGGACCGACTGCAGGAGAACGCGATGCATCTCTACGTGGACATCAAGCTCACCGGCGAGGAGACAGGCCACTCCTTCGGCGCCTCCACGCCGGGGCCCCCGGGAGCGGTGTACGTCATGGATGCAGACGGGAAGACCGTGGCGCATGCGCACGCCTCCTATGGGCGCGGCCTCCGGTGCGCCGTGGGAGTGCCAAATGCGAAGCCGGGCGAGACGTACAGAATCCGCGTGACGTGGGACACCGCCGGTTACCAGGATGAACTCGTGAAGGAGATCGAGTACACGATCGAGTAGTGGGGGGACGAGAGAGATAGGAAAACGCGCCCGGCAGGAGCCTCGATCAACGAGAGCCCGCCGGGCGCTTGTGTGTGCGGGTGGGAGTTGCAGGGCTGCGGCTTGTACGCGGCCGGGTCGTTGCCTGCCGTTCCATCATTTGTAGGGCGCGGGCTTGTACCGCGCCGGAAGGGACGGCAGGCGGGGGATGAACCCCCGCCCTACACAAGGCGCGGCTTGTACGCGGCCGGGAACAACATCGGCGGACACCCTTACAGGGCGTCCGCCGATTGCTTGCGGGTCACTGAGCTGTGGGGCTTGCGACGCCTCAGTTCCTGCTGGAAGTCCCGTCCGATGCTGGGATCGGCGGGAGTGCCGGATAGATCGGGCACCACGCACCAGTGCGGGTCTCAGTAGCCGGCGCGCTTCGCCGCAAGACTCTGTCCGCTCCGGACGATCTTGAGCGGTCAGGTGATGGCGATCACAACAAGCAACTCAGTCAGCATGAATGGCACTGATTGAGCAATCCGAGATCAGCTATCGTAGCCTACGCCGACATCCCAGCCGTGCCCCCTGTCGAACCAATGGGGATCGTTGTTGGGGCCGCGGCCAGTGAAGTTCCGGTAAGCCTTCGCGTGTCCGTCCACGAAGGCAGCGTTGACCTGGCGGATGCCGGAGTTCGCGTTCCACAATCCAAGTTTTTCCAGATGCCAGTCGAACCACTCATGCACGATGATCTGCTCAGAGGGACGGCAGAACGTGGCATCTTTGGGGCCGCCACGGGTGATACCGTGGGCGTCAATGCAGTGCCGCCAGAAGTACGACACCGTCGCGGTCGGAGACGTGGACTCGTTCTCGTCGCTGGGGCACCAGAAGATCTGCTGGTTCTTCACGTAGGGCGTCATCAGGGACGGCCAGCCCAATAGTTGTCGCTCCACAGGTAGCATGTACGGAATACTGGCCCCATAGTCCGGGAAGGGACATCCCGGAACGCTGCGGGCGCTCGGGAATTTCTCGTCGTAGTCCTGGACGTACATCCGGATCGCGAGGCCGATCTGCTTCACGTTGCTCAGACAACTTGTCTGGCGTGCCTTTTCTCTTGCTCTTGCGAACACGGGGAATAGAATGGCCGCGAGGATGGCAATGATGGCGATGACGACGAGTAACTCGATGAGCGTGAAGCCATGTCTCTTTATTATCGTCAGTCCCTTCTTCAGTTTTGGTATCTCAACAGCACGTCGTGTTCACTCTTCATCGCTTGTCGCCGCGCTCTCTGCCGCCATCCAGTCCCAGCTGGAGCAGAAACTGGGACCGGAACAACTTGGCGATTGATCACATTGGTCGCTTTCTCGCGACCTTGAGGCATTGATGTGGTTAAGACTTCGGATTCAGCTTCCACTCGTGATTGTCCCAAACTGTATCCGCACTCTGCCACTTGGCGTGGCCATCGATGAAACCGATGTTCACACCCCCGTTGTGCGGCACCTTCCATTGGTGAGTGGTGGCAATGTTAGAACCGCAGGACCACTGGGCACACACACTAGATGACAGTATTCCTCCCTCTGAGCCGAAGATAAGACTGTTTGCATCGAAGCACATGTACTTGTCTGCCGGAGTTTGTATGACGGCAAGCCGAGTCGGTGCTCCGTGTCCCTGGGGTGCGGGTCTTCCGTCCCACAGTGGGTATGTGAAGCAATAATTCGGAAGCCCAGCAGGGAACGTTTGTCCACCCCAAACGGCTGGAGCAGCGGACCAAAGGTCGTTGCTTGGGCACTTGTAGATCTGCCAGTTCTTGACGTAGGGCTGAATCTGATGCGCCCAGAGGGGACTGGGCGCCCCGCTCCACGTCGGGAACATCTCATCGTAGTCCTGAATATACATCAGCATCCCCAACGACAGCTGTTTGACATTGCTCAGACAACTCGTCTGACGTGCCTTCTCCCGAGCTCTCGCGAACACGGGAAACAGGATGGCGGCCAGGATCGCTATGATCGCGATCACGACCAGCAATTCTATCAGCGTGAAACCTGTGCGTTTCATGTCTTGATCTCTCCTTGAATTATAGTATGTCAGCACACTTCGACATTTAGTCGATTGAGTTGTCCGGGCGGTTGCCTCATCCCGCTGACAACCGTGGTGATTACAACCGCCCGATTGGCTATCCCATTGAGCCGAGTCTCACGACAATGTTAGTCTCCAGTGATTGACCAGAAACACTTGTCATCGCGACAAGGAATACTGGTCGGAGAGTACCATTTGGCGTGGCCATCGACAAAGGCATAGTTTGCCCCTTCATTGTGCCGAGTAAGCTGGGTAGGAACCGCTCCGTGAGCTGATTGTAGATGGCCAGCAGTATGAAGTGGATACCCAGCAGGGTCGCTTTCGCATACCATGATACACTCTACTGGGTACTCGATCTCAGCCATGGGACATCCTTTGTAAGGACGGGCAATAGTCTTGGATGACCAGCCGTGAACATAGGGCATTGCATAGCCGCAATATTGCCAGACTACAGCCTCCCTCATCGGGTCAAAAGGCCCAATGTCGGGCTTGCTAGGACAAGTATAGAGCTGAATGTTTCTGACGTAGGGGTAGATGGAACCACGCCAAGTTGATCTGGGCACATCGAATGTTCCCCAGTGAGAGGCAGAGAGACGCTCGTCGTAGTCGCTTGCGTACATCAACATTCCCAACGCAAGCTGCTTGATGTTAGATAAACAACTCGTCTGCCTTGCCTTCTCCCGGGCCCTGGCGAAGACAGGGAACAGGATGGCGGCCAGGATCGCTATGATGGCGATCACCACCAACAACTCAATCAATGTAAAGCCGTGCCTTCTCACGATCGAACACCTCTCTCAATGCAGTCTACCCCATCGGGGATGGGGTACAGAGCGTATGGTTGCCGTAGCCCTGCCTCGTATCGGGCAGGACTACATCCGTCCAGGTATTCCCGGCGATGTGGGGGGAAAGAGATGTGGCTACGAGTGGCCCACAAGCCGTCGGGTGGCGCTCCGCTGCTGAAGTCCGCATGTGCCAAGGTGCCACAAAGCTCTAGATACTGCCCGAAATAGTATACCACAGTTGATTACCTCTGACAATACACCTATATTCCTGATTATATTCCTGATTCAATCAGTAGATAATTCCTATAGCGCATAGAAGGGATCCCACGTCGCGTGGCAACAACCCCTGTGGCCCGCTCGCGCTTGATGATTGCCTCGAGGACGCTTTGACGTCCCGCCCTGTTTTGGATTAATGTTGAGCACCCATCCGCATAGCGTGTATCCTCTTCGCCGGCGATTCGGCACGACCGAGGGAGTTGCTGTTATGCGACAGGCTACCCAAGCTCTGATCACTTCCGTACTCCTTGCCGCTCTGGCGGTCGTCGCCGGCGCGGAACCTCTCATCGCCGATGAGGGCAAACCGGCGTATGAATGCCACCGGGGGACCATCGTCGTGGACGGCCTCGTTGATGACGATGAGTGGGCCGATGCCGAGTCCACCGACGCCTTCGTGTTCCCGTGGCCCCATCAGACCGGGCCGAAGCAATCGACCGTCGCAAAGCTGCTGTGGGACGACCGCTTCCTGTATGTGGGCTACCAGTGCGAGGACGGGGACATCACGGCGCTTCATGTAGAGCGCGATGACCCGACCTACAAGGACGACTGCGTGGAGATCTTCATCGCCCCGCGACCGGACAAGTCGCGCATGTACTACGGCTTCGAGCTCAATTGCCGCGGCGTCCTATACGACTACTTCTTCGCCTTCCCTGACTGCCTGTTGTCGAACTGGGATGCCCACGGCGTGCGCCTCACAAGCGCCATCGCGGGCACGCTGAACCAGTCTGATGACGAAGACCTGGGCTGGCAGTTGGAGATCGCGATACCGCTGAAGAATTTCGCCGCATTGTCGGGGAAGCAGCGCCCGGAACCCGGGGATGTGTGGCGGATCAACATGAACCGGTGGGACGGCACGGGAAGCACGCGCGCGCTGAGTGAGTGGACGCCCTCCGGCCTCGAAGCCGCGCATCCGCATCGCCCCGAGGGGTTCGGCGCGCTGAAGTTCATGGGTGAGTGAGCAGTGGAACTCTCGATCAAGTACGGAGTCCGGACGCAGACCGTTGACGTGGCCGACCGGCGCGTGATTGCCCGCGTCGGTGGCGGCGCGCACCGGTGCATCGAGGATGTACCCGCGGCGGTCCAGCGGGCCTTCGCGTATCCTGTGGGACCCGAGCTGGACGAGGTGGTCCGGCGGGGCGAGCGCGTGCTGATCATGACGGTCGACCACACCCGGCCGAACCCGTCGCCGATGCTCGGCCCCTTGATGGAGCGCATCGAGGACATTGGCGGCAAGACGGAGATCATGATCGGTCTGGGCAACCACCGTCCCATGACGGACGCCGAACTGGATGCCTTCATCGGGACGCATGACGTGCACCAGAACGCATCGAGCGATCCGGGCCAGTGGCGCCTCGGGGTCACGGCGAACGGGAACCCGATTGAGGTTAGCCCGGTGCTGAGGGAGTTCGACCGGCGCATCGTCGTGGGGTTCATCGAGCCCCACTATATCGCCGGGTTCTCCGGCGGGCGGAAGATGGTTCTGCCGGGGTGCAGCTCGCGGGAGAGCATCACGCGCAACCACTTCCTGACCTCGCTGCACGGGCCGCAACTGGGTCGCCTGCGCGGCAACCCGGTGCATGAGGATATGCTGCAGGCTGCGCGTGCGGTGGGTGTGGACTGGATCTGCGACGCGGTGGTCAACCCCGACGATTCCTACCATGTGATTGCGTGCGGTGAGCTTGAGGCCGCGCATTGGGCCGGCGTGCAGGCGTCGGAGCGGCTGTATGCGGCAACGGTTCCTGTCCAGGCCGACATTGTGATTTGCGCCTCGGGCGGGCACCCGTATGATACGGATATGGTGCAGGCGAAGAAAGCCCTCGCCCCGGCGCTGGCGTGTGTGAAGCCCGGCGGCGCGGTGATTCTCGTCGGCCGGTGTGAGCGGGGCTGGGGCGCATCGGAGCCCGAGTGGAGGCTGCTGCATCGCGACACCGTTGAGCAGACGCGGGCTGATATTGAGTCCGGCCTGCGCGAGGGGCGCCTTGAGTACTCCTGGGGCCCTTGCAGCCCGGGGCTGCTGTTCTCGCGGGTGGTGCATGACGCAAAGGCGCGGCTGATCCTGGTGTCAGAGGTGAACTCGCAGCTCTCAGACAGCTTCGTCGAGACTGCGCCGGCGCTCGCGGAGGCCCTCGGGATGGCCGAGGAGCGCCTGGGGCCCGATGCGAGCATCATTGTGATCGAAGACGGGCGCCGGGCGATTTGCCGCGTGGCGGGTTCCGACCTGTAAGCCCGGCAGCCCGGTTGCGTTGGGAAGCTCAATTCGGTAGCTGCGGGGTAGAGAGACCCGTGCCGGGTCTCAATGACCGGGGCCCCGCAGGACGGTTCGAGATTATGACTCTGAAGAACCCAATCATGGGCACGGGGTGTCATCCCGCTCTGCGGGATGTGACGGGGCCCCGTGCAAGGCATCGACACCCACGGCTATCTGACCCTTCCCAGCACACCCGCCCGGATTGGAGCGACAACATGACACAGCCCTGGAGTGTGTCCATCGTGTGTTGCGTGCTCGTGGCATCGCTGGTATGCGGCGCATACGGACAAGCTGATGACGCTACGGAGAAGCCCCGTCGCAGCGTGTCGCCGTGGATCGTCTATCAAGGCGAGAAGACGATTGGCGGGCTGAAGACCAACGCAGACATCATCGATTCGGTCAGCGTGTGTGGTGGGCCGTCACGTGCCTTCGTAGACCAGTGCCATGAGTTGGGGATTGACGTCTACATGCTCGTGGGTGGGCATGATGGCGCTCTGTTCGACACGCCTGAGGCCCGCAA
>JALGSS010001117.1 GCA_029821745.1 Candidatus Zipacnadia bacterium | reverse complement strand
CCTTGATATCCTGCTGATCATCGCCCTCATCGTGGGAGCAGTCGGGTTCGCCGCCGACGTGCTCAACACCGTGCGCTTCGGCGGCGCTGACCTCCGGAACCGCGTCGTGGGCGCTCGCGTGATGTTGGAGGGCCTCGACCCGTACCACTTCAAGTGGACCGAGGGCCATCCAGTAACGCTGCTTGATCCCCTGGACAACCCCGCGACGCCCGTGACACGCCTCACGGTGCCGCCGACCATTCTGCTCTTGCACGCCCCTCTGGCGCGGCTCCCGTACCGCCACCAACGCGCGATCTGGTTGGCCCTGCAGTGGGTGACGCTTCTGGCCGGCATCGCGATCCTGGCCGGGGCCTGTCCGTCGGTCACACGCAGGAAGGCCGTCTGGACCCTCGGGCTGCTGATATCGGGGCACTGGTTTTGGCGCCTGCATGTCGAGCGTGGCCAGTTGTACATCCTGTACGTGTTCCTGCTCCTTGCGGCGTTCGCTCTGTGGCGTCGCCGACGGCCGGGCAGCGAGTTTGCAGCGGGGGCGATTGTCGGGTTCACTGCGGCCCTGCGCCCGCCGGTGCTGATCATGGCGATCCCGATGGCCCTGCAGAAGCAGCGGCGCGCCCTCCTCGGCATGCTCTCGGGCTTTGCGGTCACAATGGCCGTTTCCGTCGCGCTGACCGGAGTTCCCGTGTGGCAAGGCTACCAGGCTGCGATGGAGTTCTGGGGGGATCACCCCAACGGAATGCAGGACGTGCCGTCGCCGGGTACCCGGACATTGCCGTCAACGATAGAGGGCCGAAGCAACTGGCAAGACTACCTCGTTTGCCCGGCCTTTGACCCATCGGTGCAGGCGCTCCTGCGCAAGGCCTCACCAAGCCCCGCGCGGCCAGGCACGCGTACCATGGCGGCGATCCTGCTGGCGTTCCTCGCGGGAATGGCCGTGCTGCTTAGACGCTTCGACACTTCGCCGGCCTCGCCCGCCAAGTGCTTGCTCGTGGGCGGCACGCTGCTCTTCGCCGCCGAGTTCCTGCTCCCGGCATCGCGCTGCGCCTACAACAACGTCCTCTGGCTGATCCCCTTCGGCCTGCTACTCGCGCACGGCGACGTGAAGACCCTCGCACGCTCGCCACTCAATCTGCTTCTGGTCTTCGGACTGCTGATGCCCTCCTGCTTCGAGTGGGTTCCTCACGCGCTGCACTTGTCCGAGTGGCTGGTAGTCCTGTACGCCATCGCTATGATGGTGTACGTTATTCGCAGCGATCTACTGGTCGTGGATTCAGACGATCAAGACAATGGAAGCTAGGGAAAGATGCCCAGATGAGAATCCTGATAGCCCTGCTGGTGTGCGCCACAACGGCCTCCGCTGCACCCTTCAAACAGGACGCGGTCATCTTCCGCGACCCCGGCAAGTACGCCGCCAAGTACGCCGCATTCCCAGGCCTCGTGTACGGGGACGGCGACAAGCTGTGGGTGAACTTCGGCTGGAACACCACGCGCTCCCACTACGGCAAGGCGGCCGGCGGCGAAACCGGAGGCGAGCTGTTTTTCTCGCCCGACGCCGGCAAGACGTGGATCCACAGCTCGTCCGAGGGATTTGAGCCAAGGCCGAAGCTGGTCTGGTACCACGATTTGGGGGACGGTACGCGGGCATGAAATCCTGACCGAGGAGCAGGCCAAGGCGCTCGAGGCCAAGGGCGTGAGCGTGAAGGATCACCGGAATGGCAACTGGACCGCCACCTACCGGGCCCGGGCTATGCGATCCACAGACGGCGGCGAGAACTTCAAGCAGCGATACCTGGACCTGCCACCCGTGGCCTCGCTCATGCCCTCGCACGACGCGAAGGGCGCCCTGTGCGACGACGGCACGATAGTGACCCCGCAGTATGGCCGGCTGGTCGGCGACACTGCCGGGCGCGTGTTCAGCCTGCGTAGCACCGACAAGGGCGAAACCTGGGAACTGGGCACCATCGCCTATGACGGGGCACACAACTTCAACGAGACATCCCTGCTGAACGTGGGTGACGGGCGCATCATCGCCCACATGCGGAACGAGGGCGGCGGAGACCGGTGGGAACAGGGCTTCGTGTTCCAGACCGAATCCACCGACAGTGGCGCCACCTGGACCGCACCGCAGCGACTTCCTCTCTGGGGATACCCGCAGACTCTCCTGCCTCTGAAGGACGGCACCATTCTGAGCACCTACGGCTACCGGCGCCCTCCCTACGGTATCCGCGCGTGCTTTAGCCGCGACGGCGGCAAGACCTGGGATTGGCGCAATGAGGTGATCCTGCGCTCCGACGCCCTCCCCGGCGGACCGCAGGCCTGCAAGGCCTCAGTCGGCGACCTCGGCTACCCGCGTACCGTCGAATTATCCGACGGCACGCTGTTCACCGTGTACTACATCACCCTCGGCGACGGGGTCACGCACATCGCCTGCACGCGGTGGTCGCGAGACTACCGGGGACCGGCGGACCTCGTTCGGGGCGAGGAGGCCGTGCCCAGACCGGACCCGTCCCTGCCGCCCGAGCACATCATCGGCGAGATCGGCCCCCTGAAGCTCGTATACGGGATCATGCAGTCTTTCATCCCCACAGCACCCACGATCGGCGCCGTCGCTGTGCGCGTGTCGGAGAAGAGCGCCGACTTCCCGCAC
>JALGSS010001116.1 GCA_029821745.1 Candidatus Zipacnadia bacterium | reverse complement strand
TGCTCCACCGCCGTGACGAACTTGCGGTGCTTGCCCTCCTTGACGATGGCGAGCCGCCCGTCGCCTGCCTGCACTTCCAGGCCCCCAGCGGTGAATGTCCCGCAGAAGATGACCTGGCTCGCCGTCTGTGTGATGTTGATGAACCCTCCGCACCCGGCGATCCTCGGACCGAACTTGCTGACATTGACATCGCCCACCGCATCGGCCTGAGCCATCCCCAGGAAGGCGAGGTCCAGACCGCCGCCGTCGTAGAAGTCGAACTGCGAGGGCTCAGGCCGCCCGCCGGGACGCCGCCGATCGGCCCCGCCTCCACGGTCTGGTTCAGTTCGTGGGCGATGCCCTCCTCGTTGGCCACTGCCGCCACGCCCTCGGGCATCCCGATGCCCAGGTTGACAATGGCCCCCGGGGACAACTCCAGGGACGCCCGCCGCGCGATGATCTTCCGCTCGTCCATCGGCAGCGGCGGAATGCTGCCGAAAGGTACCCGGATGTCACCGGAGTACGCGGGGTTGTAGTCTTCGCTGAAGGTCTGCTGGTGCTCCTCCGGCTCGGCGACGGAGACGGTGTCCACGAGAATCCCAGGGATCTTCACGTGTTGCGGAGGCAGGCTGTCACTGGCCGCCACGCGCTTAACCTGGGCGAGCGCGATGCCGCCGCTGTTGTGCGCCGCCTGGGAGATGGACAGCATCTCGCCGAACACCGCTTCGTGCTCCATCGTGATGTTCCCGCGCTCATCTGACGTCGTCCCTCGCACAAGGCCAACATCGATCGGGAAGGCCCTGTAGAAGAGCCACTCACGACCGGATAGCTCAATGAGGTCAACAAGGTCCTCCGTGGTGCGGTCGTTCAGCTTGCCGCCCCCGTTGCGCGGATCGACGAAAGTGTGCAGGCCGATGTGGGTGATCAGGCCCGGGCGACCCGCGGCGATCTCGCGGAACAGGTGGCAGATGACGCCCTGGGGCCAGTTGTAGGCCTCCACCTGGTTCTCGACCGCGAGGCGCCCCAAGGCCGGACACAGGCCCCAATGGCCGCCGATGATGCGCTTCACCAAGCCCTCATGGGCCAGATGGTTGATGCCCCGGGTATCTCCGTCGCCCTGTCCCGCCGCGTACACAACCGTAATGTCGCGGGGATGTCCCTCGGCCAGGAACCGGCGCTCAATGGCGCTCGTAAGGGCTTCCGGGTGCGGAATGCGTGCGACGGCCTCGTCAACGGGCATGATCTTCCCAGGCATGTCGTCCTCCGGTCAGATGAAGTCCAGGTCCGGCTGCGGCTGACCGCAGCCGATCTGGTGCAACTCCCACCCGTTCGAGCGCTGCTACAAGCCGTGTTGAAAAACGAAGAACGCATGGCCGTGGGGTGTCACGGTTTGTGTGACGGGGCCCCACGGGGACTCTGAATTGCCCTGCACGAGACGCCTTCGCACACGACGCCGCACCCCGTGCCCATCGGTGCCCTTCTTTCAGCACAACCCTACATGTACAGACCACCGTTCACCGACAGCACGTGGCCCGTGATGTAGCGGGCCTCATCAGACGCCAGGAACGCGACGGCCGCTGCGATGTCCTCAGGCTGACCGAGGCATCCCATCGGGATGCCGGCGATGGTCTGCTCCAGGGCCTCTTCAGGCATTGCGCGCACCATCTCGGTGTCGATGAACCCCGGTGCGATGGCGTTCACCGTGATCCCTCGCCGAGCGACCTCGCGGGCCAGGGACTTGGTGAGCCCGATGATCCCCGCCTTGCTGGCGCCGTAGTTCGTCTGGCCGATATTGCCGGACAGAGCAACCACCGAGGCGATGGAGATGATCCGGCCGGATCGCCGTTCGCGCATGGAATCGATGACGGCGCGGGCGCAGTGGAATGACCCCGTCAAGTTGACGCCGATCACACTGTCCCAGTCTTCCTTCGCGAGCCTTTTCAGCGTGCTGTCCCGCGTGATGCCCGCGTTGTTGACCAGGATGTCGAGAGCCCCGAAACGGTCGATGACCGCCTGGACCATGGTCTCGACCGCTTCCAGGTTGGTGACGTCGGCTTCCACGGTCATGGCTTGCCGACCCATGGCCTCGACCTCGCGGGCGACGTCTTCCGCTTCGGCCGCGTTATCTCGATTCGCGTCGGCAACGTAGTTGATGGCGACATCGCAGCCGCCCTCGGCGAGGCGCAGCGCGATGGCCTTACCAATGCCCCGGGATGCGCCGGTGATGAGGGCTGACTTGCCCTCCAGAGATCGCTCGATCATGGCTCAGGACCGCCTTTCATCTCATCAGACGGCAATCACAGTCAATCATCCGTCGTAGGTGTAGAAGCCTTCCTTCGCCGCTCTTCCGGCCCAGCTTGCCGTCTTCGACCATCTCAGTTAGCACGTCGGGGACGCGGAACATCGCGTCGCCCGTCTGCTCCGACAGCGACCGCAGCAACGCCAGCACCACGTCCAGGCCCACCAGGTCAGCAGTCTTGAGAGGGCCCATCTTGTGGCCCAGCCCCATCTCCAGAGCCGCGTCGATGTCCTCGGGCTTGCCGCCCTTGACCCAGATATCCGTCGCCGCGCACACGAGGGCGCCGAAGGCCCGGTTGACCAGGAACCCGGGGATGTCCGGAGCCAACAGGGGCGTCTTGCCCATGCGCTCACAGAGAGCTACGGCGGCCTCGGCGACCGCGGGCGAGGTCTGTGTGCCCGGGATGATCTCCACCAGCTTCATCGCCGGCGCCGGGTTGAAGAAGTGCATGCCCAGGAAGCGCTCCGGCCCGGTGCACGCCGACGCGAGTTGGTGGATCGGGATCGTCGAGGTGTTGGTGGCGATCGGGACACTCGCACGCGCCTGGGCGGAGACATCACAGAGCACGCTTTCTTTCGCGGCCCGGTCCTCGAACACCGCCTCGATGATCCAGTCGGCCTCGGACACAGCCCCCCGGGTCGTGTCCCACCGGACCCGCTCGCGAACGGCGTCCGCCTGCTCGACCGTCAGCTTCTCCCGCTCAATGCCGCCGCGCAGGGATTTGTCAAGCAGGCCACGGCTACGTTCGAGGGCCGCGTCATCCGTATCAACCAGCGTGACCGCGATGTCCGCCTGCGCAGCAATCTGCGCGATCCCCGTGCCCATCGTGCCGGCGCCGATGATGCATAGAGTGTTCACTTGCATGGGTTTCTCCCCAAGAACGCGTGGTCTGTGCCCGATTCTCTATCGGCGCTCGATGGCCATCGCCATGCCCATTCCTCCGCCAACGCAGAGGGTGGCCAGGCCGAGGGTCAGGTCCCGCTTCTCCATCTCGTACAATAGCGAGGTCACGATCCGCGCTCCGGTTGCCCCGATCGGGTGTCCGAGAGCGATGCCGCTGCCGTTCACGTTCACGCGGTCCTCGTCCAGCCCAAGCTCGCGGATCACCGCGACGGCCTGCACGGCGAAGGCCTCGTTGAGCTCGACAAGCTCAAAATCGCCCGCATCGATACCGGTGCCGGCGCAGAGCTTGCGGACCGCGTCCACCGGACCCATGCCCATGATCTCAGGCTCGACTCCTGCCCAGGCCGAGCCGACAACCGTTGCGCGGGCCTGCCAGCCAAGTTCGGAGGCGCGCTGCTGTTCAGTGATGAGCACTGCGGCGGCGCCGTCATTGATGCCGGAGGCATTGCCCGCCGTGATGCAACCATCGGCCTTGAAGGCCGGCCTGAGCTTGCTCAGCGTCCACCGCGAGTGGCTCATCCTTCTTCCGCGGAACGGGGATGATCTCGTCTGCGAAACGCCCCGAGTCAATGGCCGCTTTCGCGAGCTGCTGGCTGCGGAGCGCCCAGCGGTCCATCTCCTCGCGAGTGATTCCCGTCCGCTGAGCGATCTCCTCGCCAGTCTCCCCCATTCCCATTCCCGTGACCGAGCATCGCAGGCCCTCGTCCATCACGCCGTCTATCATCGCGACGCTGCCCAACTTGTGCCCCCAGCGGGCGTCTTTCACGTAGAAGGGCACATTGCTCATGCTCTCCGTGCCGCCGGCGATGTAGACGCTACCCTCGCCGAGAAGGATGCCCCGGCGGGCCATGTCGATGGACCGCATTCCCGAGGCGCACGCCATGTTGATCGTCGACCCGCAGACGGTCACCGGCAGGCCCGCCTTGACCGCGGCCCTCCGGGCGACGTTCCCGTCCGAGCCGCCCTGGATTACCTGACCGAGGATGACCTCGTCGACCTGATCGACCGGGACCGCATTGCGCTCAATGAGGGCCTTCACCACGTGGGTGGCCAGATCTCCGGCGGAAAACTCAAGCAGCCCACCACCGAAGCGCCCGATGGGGGTCCGCAAAGCGTCTACAATGACAGCGGTCGGCATGGTCGCCTCCGTGGGTCAAGTGCAGATTGGCCGGCAACAGAATGGACAGTGGATCACGCGTGCACTGGCGTGCTCATTTCGCCGCGCCTCGCCCAGGACCTGCGCGCGACGGGCTGAGATGTCTGGCAGGCCACGAGCGCAAGCGAGGCGAAACATGCCGCGAGGATCTCACGGCCCGTTAGCGCCGCTGGTCAAGCGCAACCAACAAGACCGCACCGGAGGCCACGATGCCTGACGCGAAAGACACGATCTTCTACATCCCACACACCCACTGGGAGGGTGCGGTCTTCAAGACCCGGGAGCAGTACCTGGACATGGGGCTGCCGAACATCCTGCGGGCCCTTCGCCTGCTCAAGCAGCACGCCAACTACAAGTTCGTGCTTGACCAAGTCTGCTACGTGAAACCATTCCTCGAGCGTTACCCGGAGGAGGAGGCCGCCTTCCGGCAATTCATCGCGGAGGGGCGCCTGGCTATCGTCGGCGGCACCGATGTGATGCTCGACGTTAACATTCCGGGCGGGGAGTCATGGGTGCGCCAGGTGCTCTACGGCAGATCCTATTTCCGCGAGGCCCTCGGCGTGGATGTCAAGACGAGTTGGCAGCTTGATACTTTCGGGCACCACGCACAGATGCCCCAGTTGCTGAAGCTCTCGGGCTTCGAGTCTTTCTGGTTCTTCCGAGGCGTCGCCAGTTGGGATGT
>JALGSS010001115.1 GCA_029821745.1 Candidatus Zipacnadia bacterium | reverse complement strand
GGTGAATCACCGCACACCGGCAGCGATTGGCGAGATACCGAGCCCGTAGCCTGGGCCTGCCCTCGAGCAATGAGCCGGCCAGTGCCTCGAAGCCCTCCGCAGCCCGGGCATACAAGGACCGTGCCGTCTCCATATGCTCCGCCGGATAACCGAAGTTCCCCCGGTACCGCCCCTCCCAGCAGAATCCCACGTTGAACAGATGGGCCCGGCAGTAGAGGGTCGCCTGCTCAAGAACGTCGTAGGCGTCGCGTGCTGACCGGACTGCCTCCTGCCCGAAAGTGCGCGCCAGGTACCCGTCGAGCCACGCGTCGGCTGACTGGTCGCGACCCCAGGGGGCTTCGGCGAGACATGCCGCATCGGCTTCGAGCCCCGACACGCGCCAGTGATTGCCCACCATCGTGGTCACAGGCAAATCGCGCGCATTGACTACGCAATCATGGACGGCGTGAGGCCACGCCTGAGGGAGGAACATCGAGCCGTCGAATTCCAGCCAACTGATGATCCCCAACTGCATGTCGGCGCCTCGGAAGGCCTCCCAGGTCTTCATCTGGTCGGCGGTTCCACGCGCGCCGTAATCGACCATCAACTGCAGACGCCCGCAATCATCACGCGCAGAGCGGGCGTGCAGAGCCCGATGGCCCGACCGTGGGGCAGGTAGATGCCAACGTCCGGCTGCTTGCCCTCGGCGGCCATCCGCCGGCTGACTCGCTCGTCGGCGAACACCTCCAGGGCGAGGTCCACGAAACGCAGAGCCGAGACGACCGGCCGATAAAGGCCCCGATCGAGAGCCGCCGCCGTTCCGGGCGCATTGTAAGGCGAGAGGTTCACGCCCGCCTCCTTGGCGCCGGCGAACTGGGCCTCATCCTCCACATCGAAGTCGAAGGGGATCCGGTACTTGCTGCACAGGCGCTTGAGGTCCGTCTTGAGGTCCAGACCAGCGGGGGCGTCATTGCTGCCCTCGACGGAGATGAGCTGAAACTCGTCCGCATTGGGGTACGCGTCCATGCAGGCAAGCAGGCGCTGCACGGTCAGATCCCGCATAAGGGCGTCGCGCCCGCCAGCTTCTTCGTCCCACTCACCCAGGTGTGCCCGGATATCCCCCGGCGGGCTCAGTGGCTCGAAAGACATGGCCACCTTGATGCCCCGGGCGTGACAATGATCGATGACCGCACGCATGCGCTCCTCGGTACGCCGGTACAGGTCCACGCCCTGGGACATGCCCTCGAACTCGGGCGGGAAGAACTGCGAAGTGTTGGCGATCTTGTCTCGCGCCACCATATCGGGCGGGAGATCATAGCGCCCCCCGAACATGTGGCTGCCGACGAAGAAGGTGCCCGTTCGCGTCTCGGCGTCCTTGTACTTGAAGTAGAACCACGGGTGGGCCGAGTACATGTGCAGCATCACGTAGTTGTACTTCATCCGCGCCATGCGATCGACCCACTGCAGGAAGTCCGGCAGCGAGTACGCCGATTGGTCCATGGGGAAGTTCAGGTGCAGACGCAAGCCGCGTTCCTCAATGGAGGGGCTCCGGCGGATGTCGATGCCGTCAAGCGCCACGGAGGCCTGCCGCGCGGGGATGATCTCGCCGGAGAACTCGAACACCACACCGAGACGCTCCAAGAGGGCGTACGCAGCCCAGAGGACGGCCTTGGGCGATCCCCCGACAACGGCCACAGCGGGAGCCCCCTCGACGACCCCGCTACGCACGATGATCTCCTGGGGCGCGAGCGTATCCGGCAGCGCCGGCGCAAAATCAGCCAGCCGCGGGTTGGACAGTGGGGTACCCAGGACCAGGCGCGTGCCCGCGCCGTCGCCTGCCGTCACGGCTTGGTCGGTAAGTTGCTCGAGATAGTCCCGCAACTCCCGGGCGGCGTACTGCTCTATCGCCGACGCGTCTTGGCCGACCAGAATCCGCAGCGTCTCAGCCGGGCATACGCTGGTGGCGAGTACGAAGGCCAGCGCGCTCAGTACGGCAACGCGACAGTGCATGGATATCCTCCTCGAAGGTTGCGTTGAAAAACCCACTTGGTTAGCTGCGGGGTCCCGCCGATTGTACGACATCGGCACCCCACGGCTACTTGACTCCTTTTCAGCACAACCCGGCGTGTCACAGGTCAGTCTTGGACCAGCCTCTCGATGGCGGCGATGAGCTTCATCTTGATAGCGTCGGCATCGTAGCCCTCGGGCGCTCTGCGCTGGTTCACAGCAACACGATTGGTCAGGTCATCCAGCAGCTTCTGGGCTGCCTCGCTTGATGAGGCCGGCGAGGGTCTGGTACAGGTAGAAGTCCTCGGCGCCCTCGCGGCAGCGCTCGAAGTGGATGGTCGGGTAGATGGTCTCCCGGCCGTAGCAGAGCATCGCCGTGTCGGGCTCGCGGCCATCGAGGTCGAAGAACTGATACCCGTGCAGGACATTGAGATGCCACTGCCAGCGCGCCGCGACACCCTTCTGGTACTCGGACCACTGATAGAGCCCGAAGGAGTAGCGTGTGCGCCCCTGATTGTAGATGTGGATCTCCTTGTTCTGGCGGGTGGCCTCCGCCAGCACCGTCTGATCGTGGCCATTGAGGCTGCTCACATCAAGCACTTCGAAGAACCGCTGGTGCCAGTACAGCATGTCCTCGCGGTCCGTGGGGCGCTTGCGGAAGTTGACGCTGTAGGACCCGCTGGCGCGCACGGTCTTCGGGAAAGCCGCACTGACCTCGGCCATCAGCTTCATGAACTCCAGTTCACGCTCCGCC
>JALGSS010001114.1 GCA_029821745.1 Candidatus Zipacnadia bacterium | reverse complement strand
AGCATGCAGTCGCCGTAGCTGTAGAAGCGGTATCCGCTGTCCACAGCGTGTCGGTAAGCCTGCAGGATTCTCTCCCTCCCGGCGAAGGCCGAGACCATCATAATCAGCGTAGACCGCGGGAGATGGAAATTCGTCAGCAGAGCATCGATGACCCGGAAGGCGTAACCCGGGTAGATGAAGATGCTGGTCAGCCCGGAGCCTGGCGTCACAGTGCCCTCGTCGTCGGCCCGACTCTCCAGAGTCCGCACGACGGTCGTGCCGACGGCGATCACCCGGCCCCCACTCTCCCGCGTCTGGGCGATGGCCTGCGCGGTCTCCTCACTCACCCGGCACCACTCGGCGTGCATATCGTGGTCTTCGACGGTATCCGCAGCCACCGGGCGGAAGGTACCCAGCCCCACATGTAGCGTTACGTGGGCAATTCGCGCCCCGGCATCCCGCACCGCCTGCAAGGTAGGCTGATCGAAGTGCAAACCGGCAGTGGGAGCTGCGGCCGCGCCAGGTTCATCGGCGTAGATCGTCTGGTAACGGGTCTTGTCTTCTTCGGTCGGCTGCTCCCGCTTGATGTACGGTGGCAGCGGAGTCTGCCCCACACGGTCGCCGGCCTCACCCATGGACAGGACCTCGGCCTGAAGCTCTCCGTCGCCGAACACCGCACGGCTTCCTATGCGCATCTTGGCCCCGGGTCGCACCAGGGCCTCCCACACATCGGGCTGCTCCTGGTGCAGCAGGAGCACTTCCGCCTTGCCGCCTGTGGGCCGCGTCCCGATCAGCCGCGCCGGAATGACCCGCGTATCGTTGAGCACAAGCAGATCGCCGGGTTGAATGTACTCGGGTAGATCGGCGAACTGTCGGTCCGCGAGATCGACCGGACCGCTTCTGGACAGCGTAAGCATTCGCGATTCGGCGCGCTGCTCCAGGGGCTTCTGGGCGATCCGCTCTTGCGGCAGTTCGTAGTCGAACAGGGCGACGTCCATATCCGCATTCTCTCTGTCCGGCACGCGGCCGCTTAGGGCCGCAGGTACCGGGGCTCCTTGGAAGGAATAGTTTACCGGATTATGCTTCCCGCGTGAAGCAAGCCGCGGCGCACGCGAGCCGTGCGCCGCTTTCTGGTGCGTTGTCCGGAACTCACTGCAGCATGAGAGAGGGTTGAACAGGATGACTCGACTACTGCTCGCCGCGCTTGTGGCAGGGCTGCTTACCTCGCTTGGCGCGGCGGTTCTCGCGGCGGATGAAGGGCCGGAGGTCATCACCTCCGAGGGCGTGGTGAAGATCCGCCTGCTCCCGCCCGGCCCCAACAACCCGCGTAACTCCGAAGGCGATTTCGTGCAGCTCAAGGATGGCCGCCTGCTGTTTGTCTACACGAAATTCACCGGTGGCGGCGGGGACCACTCCAAAGCGCATCTAGCCGGACGCTTCTCCAGCGACGGCGGCCGCACGTGGACCAGCGAGGACGTGGTGATCCTCCCGAATGAGGGCACGATGAACATCATGTCCGTCTCGCTCTTGCGCCTCCAGTCGGGGGAGATTGCGCTCTTCTACCTGCGCAAGAACTCCCTGGAGGACTGCCGGGCGATGATGCGCATATCCACCGACGAGGCGCAGACATGGAGTGAGGCGACCCTCTGCATTCCGCCCGGCGGCTACTACGTGGTGAACAACGACCGCGTGATCCAACTCGCCTCCGGGCGTCTGGTGGTCCCCGCGGCCCGGCACAATGTCCCCGGGGGCAAGTGGACCGGACGCGGCGTGGCGATGTGCTTCCTGTCCGATGACAAGGGCGTGACATGGCGCCAGAGCGACAGCGAAATCGAGGCCCCGTCGAAGGGCGGAGCCGGCCTGCAGGAGCCCGGGGTCATCGAACTCAAGGACGGGCGGTTGATGATGCTGTCGCGAGCGTATCCCGAGCACGGGCGACATCCTCGTCGCCTACAACGACCACTCAGACATCACGCCCGAGTACCGGGGAAGGCGCACGCCTTTCCACGTGGCGATTTCGAAGGATGAAGGGCTCACGTGGGAGCATCTGAAGACCATTGAGGACGACCCGGCGGGGTGGTACTGCTACACAGCGATGGAATTCGTCGGCGACAATGTTGTCCTGGGACATTGCGCGGGTGGAGCGGGTATCGGCGGCCTGAGCCGGACGCAGATCACGCTCATCGACATCGACTGGATATACAAGTAGGAGGCGGGACCGGGCCACCTGCAACGTGCGTGGCTCGCCGTTGTCGTTGTAGCCGCAGGTCTTCAGCCTGCGGCCGTTGTCCTGTCGCGCCCGGCAACCTGGGCGATCCGCGAAGTCACATGAAAGGGTGGCACACTGCCGGCCTCATCGGCGGTGTGCTGGATAGGCCATTCTCCCACACTGGTTCCACTTCGTGGTAACCAGTGCCACCCGTAGGTAGCGGGCTCGCAGACTAACATGACTAGGTGCCACTGGTCACCGCGCAGCGGGACCAGTGCGTCGTTGTCGTTAGCCGTCGGAGGGGCCGGACTACGAGGGCCTTCGCCCGAAGTATCCGGCCCGGCCTTCAGGCACGGCGAAGAGCAACGACGGTCGCGCACAGAGTGCGCTCCTACGGTTCGACCAATGCCTTGCACCACCGGCAACCTGGGCAATTCGCGAAGTCACATGAAAGGGTGGCACACTGCCGGCCTCATCGGCGGGGCGCTGGACAGGTCATTCGTACACTTCAGTGCCCGGCCACGAGAGGCACCTACCCCCCGGCCCCCTTCCTGAGAGGAATGGGGGGAACGGCGGGTGGCTCGCGAACTAACATGATCGGGTGCCACTGCCGTCCCAGCTGGGGACTTCAGCAACGGCGTCGCGCACGGAGTGCGCTCCTACAGGGCGGCCACGCGGTTGCGGGGATCGATCACTGAATGACCATACAGCGAGGGAACCATGCCAACCTATGACGCGGTCATCATCGGCGCCGGACATAACGGTTTGGCGTGCGGGGCTTATCTGGCCAGACAAGGCCTCAAAGTGGTGGTGCTCGAGCGCCGAGACGTGATCGGTGGATGCTGCGCGACGGAGAACGCGATCCCCGGCTGCGAGGATTTCACCATCAATCGGGGCGGCGTGGATCACCAGCATATGTGCTCGGGACCGGTGCCGAAGGAACTCGAACTCGAGAAGCATGGCCTCGAGTACCTGTGGCATGAGCCCCTGTGGTTCTTCCCCTTCGACGACGACTCAAGCTGGCTCGTGTGGAAGGATGTCGACAAGACCTGCGACGAGCTGTCGGCCTTCGCTCCCGGGGAGGTCGACAATTACCGGCAATTCCACGCGTTCTGGGAGAACGCGCTGCACCTGCTCGAGGC
>JALGSS010000176.1 GCA_029821745.1 Candidatus Zipacnadia bacterium | reverse complement strand
CCGTGGAAGGAGCTGCGCGGACACGGATCGGAAGCGTACTGGCTGGATTGCGCGGAACGGGGAGTGACCATTGCCTCTCCGGCGCGCCGAGGGTTGCGCTACGGGGCGATTACGCTGCTGCAGCTTGCCGTGGACGCGGCCGGCTCCGAATCGCGCGAACTGGCCCCGTGCCGGATCATGGACTGGCCGACCCTCGCTGTCCGCGCGATCGGCATCCCCTTGCCGACCGACCGCTGGGGTCACCCGAACGACGCCCCGGTGGATCCGGATTTCTGGGAGCAGTTCCTGCTGCGCACCTGCCTGGAGCACAAGCTGAACACGGTGGTCATCCTGATCAGGCAGGGGATGAAGTACACGCGCCACCCGGAGATCGACGGCCCGGCGGCGTGGGATCAGGATACGGTGCGGCGGATCGTGGAGACCCTCAAGGCCCACGACATCAACCCGATCCCGCTGCTCAATTCCCTGGGGCACGCGAACTGGCTGGTGATCCCGATCAAGCGCCTGCGGGAGGACGGGGACACGCATACGCTCTGCACCAGGCATCCCGACGCGAAGCAAGTGCTCCTGGACTGCTACGAAGAAGTGATCGACGTCTTCCAGCCCACGCATTTCCACATGGGGCTGGACGAGATCCGCTGGAAGACCTTCAACAAGCCCGAGGAGGAGCGCTGCACCCTCTGCCGGGGCGTGGACAAGCGGGAGATCTTCGTGGAGCAAGTGACGATGCTGTGCGACTTCCTCCGGGAGCGGAACATCCGGCCGATGATGTGGGGCGACATGGTCCTGAAGCAGCACAACGGCGGGCCGCCCTTCCACCTGGACGACACGCTGGACAAGTTGCCGAAGGAGATCATCTTCACAAACTGGTCGGTCACTCTGGACCCGCTGTCGAGCCACTTGTTCAGGACCCATGGCTTCGAGGTAATCCAGTCGAACTCGCGGGGAGTGACCCCGGCCCAGGAGCCCGGTCTGCTGGGGAACATGTTCGGCGTGTGGAACAAGTTGCCGTGGGTCACGGAAATCGCTACAGGCCCAGGGCGCGGCGTGGGCTACTCGTTCCTGCCGATTCTGACGGCTGCGGAGTATAGCTGGAACCTGTATCCCGATGCGATGGCAGTGGGCGTCGGAGCCGCCCCGGAGTTCTTCGCGCGGCGAGAGCCCGCGCTGGGCCGCCTGGCGCTCCAGGCTCCCATCGGCGCGCTGGAGACGGTCGAGTTGCCCGATGCGCCCGTTGCCCTTGAAGTGGGAGCCGACGTGAGCATCCCCTTGGCTGGTCGCGGCGGCAGATGTGCCGGAGGATCAGACGGATGCCTTCTACAAGCGCCTGCAGCACAAGACGACCTGGAAGGGCCTGCCCATTGCCGATTTCGTGATCCAGTACGAGGACGGCAGTGAAGCCACGCGCCCACTGTCCTTCGGGTTCGATGTGCGCGATTCAGTCAACGAGGACCTCCCGTACTGCTACAACGCGGTGCGGTCAGTGAAGGACGATACAGGGCGGACGTGGTACGCGCTGCAGTGGGTGAACCCGACTCCGGACAAGGTAATTGAGGCGTTGGTCTTCCGCCACGGTGGAACCGAAGCGACGCCGCTGCTGCGCGAGGTGTCGGTGGATACGGGGAGGCGCTGAAACGGCGCCTAACCCCCCGGCCCCCTTCCTGCGAGGAATGGGGGGAACGGCGGCGGCTCGCGCAGTCACATGAAAGGGTGCCACTGGCACTCCCAGTGCCAGTGCGTTATCGCGAACGACACCTACCCCCCGGCCCCCTTCCTGCGAGGAATGGGGGGAACGGCGGCGGCTCGCGAAGTCCCATGAAAGGGTGCCACTGGCACTCCCAGTGCCAGTGCGTGAGAGGCAAGCCACACACACTGGTTCCACTGCGTTGTAACCAGTGCCACACGGCGGCCCGTGTCAACACCCCGCAAGGCCCCGTCACATCATTGACGCCCTCCCCGGCACTGTGCTATTCTGTCTCCTGCGAGGCTCTGAAGGCCTTCGCACCACAATTCACGCATAGCAGCCTACAATGAAATCATTCCCGGTCGCCGCGCCCCGGCGAGGGCGTTGATGGGGCGGCGTCGAGAATGGTTTTTGCTGTGCGCAGACGGAAGACGTCCGCGAGGACGTCTCGTCGTGAATCTAGTCGTCTAACATCGCAAGGCGATCGCGGCTGAGTATTCAGCCATCGCAGCGATGTGCGGTTCGATGTAGTCCAGGCCCTCGCCCATTCGAACCGTGCTATGGAGGTGGCCATTTTGGCTCTTGTCACAATGAAGGAGTTGCTCGAAGCGGGCGTGCACTTCGGGCATCAGACGCGACGCTGGAACCCGAAGATGAAGCGCTATATCTACCACGAGCGCAACGGGATCTACATCATCGATCTGCACCAGACACTGCGCCTGCTGGAGGATGCGTACAACTTCGTGCGGGAAACTGCGGCGGCCGGCAAGCAGGTCGTGTTCGTGGGGACGAAGCGCCAGTCGCAAGAGTCCATCAAGGGGCAGGCCGAGCGCTGCCAGATGCCCTTCATCAACAACCGCTGGCTGGGTGGAATGCTCACGAACCACCGCACGATGCGGGAACGCATCAAGTACCTGGAGAGCCTCGAGGCAGCGGAGGAGAACGGCGAGTGGACCCGGCTCACCAAGAAGGAAGGCCTGTCGCGCAAGCGGGAGAAGGACAAGTTGACGGCCAATCTCGGCGGCTACCGCACCCTTAACGGTGTCCCCGGCGCGGTCTACATTGTGGACCTGAAGCGGGAGCATCTCGCGGCGGCCGAAGCGAACAAGCTCGGCGTCCCGGTGGTCTCGATCCTCGACACCAACTGCGACCCCGATCTCGTCGACTACGTTATCCCGGGGAATGACGACGCGATCCGCGCGATTCGTCTCATCACCTCGAAGATGGCTGACGCCGTCGTCGAAGGTACGCAGGAGCGCGAGTCGAAGCTCGCGGAGGAAGCGGCTCTCGCCGAGGCCAAGTTGGCCGAAGCCGCGGAGAAGACTACCGAAGAGGGCGCGGAGGAAATCTGGACCGGCGCCGTCGAGGATCAGTTCATCGAGAACGCCTTCGAGGACATCTACAGCGGCGACGGAGAAGCCAAAGCCGAGTAGCTGCGACGCCCAAGCACACATGCAATTTGAGTCAATAATCAGGCCGACGCCGCTACCCAGACCAGCGGTCGGTATGCTAGAGCGTCGGCCTTCCCTTGCCGGGTGATCAGGAGGTTAGACGAATGGCCATTAGCGCACAGGACGTGAAAGCTCTTCGCGAGAAGACAGGCGCGGGGATGTTGGACTGCAAGAAGGCTCTCGAGGAGGCCAACGGGGACTTCGACGAAGCCGTGGCTTCGCTCCGCAAGAAGGGGATCGCCGTCGCCTCCAAGCGCGAGGGCAAGACGGCCGCCGAGGGCACGGTTGCGGCGTATGTTCATGCCGGTGACCAGATCGGCGTGCTCGTCGAGCTCAACTGCGAGACCGACTTCGTCGCCCGCACGGACGACTTCAAGGCGTTCGCGAAGGAACTGTGCATGCAGATCGCCGCACAGCAGCCCCGTTGGGTCTCCTCCGATGAGGTGCCCAGTGAGGCCCTGGACAAGGAGCGCGACATCCTCCGGGAGCAGGCGCTGGCTGAAGGCAAACCCGCGAACATCGTCGAGAAGATGATCGAGGGGCGAATGCGCAAGTTCTACGAGAACTACTGCTTGATCAACCAGCCATATATCCGCGATGACTCCCAAACCATCGAAGACCTGCTCAACGAGCTGGTCGGCAAGACCGGCGAGAAGGTCGTCGTGCGTCGGTTCGTCCGCTTCCAGGTGGGAGAGGAGCTCTAGATGACCCACGTCGCTCGAGGTCCGTGGCAGACGGTCATTATCAAGCTCAGCGGCGAGATCCTCAGAGGGCCGCAGGAGCATGGGATACATCGACCGACCGTGCAGGGAATCGCCGCCGCTATCAAGCGAGCCGCCGAGACTGGTATCCGCATCGGCCTCGTCGTCGGTGGGGGCAATATCTGGCGCGGAAGTGAAGCCGCGGAAGACGGTATGGATCGGGCGACAGCCGACTATGCGGGCATGCTCGCAACGGTGATCAATGCCATCGCGCTCCAGGATGCCCTGGAGCGCGATGGCGTCGATACGCGGCTACAGACGGCCATCGAGATGCGGGAAGTCGCAGAGCCCTTCATCCGCCGCCGAGCGATCCGCCACCTGGAGAAAGGCCGCCTCGTTCTGTTCGCCGCGGGCAGCGGGAACCCGTTCTTCACCACCGACACCGCCGCCGTCCTGAGAGCCACCGAGATCGGCGCCCACGCGATCCTGAAGGCCACCAACGTCGCGGGCATCTACGACAAGGACCCCCAGCTACACCCCGACGCGAAGCTGTTCGACACCATCTTGCACCACGAAGCGCTATCGATGGGGCTGCGGGTGATGGACCCGACGGCCTTCGCTCTTGCGATGGAGAATAACCTGCCCATCGTCGTGTTCGACGTCAGCGATCCGGAGAACATCGCTCGCGCAGCCACGGGCGAAGACGTCGGCACCCTCGTCTACACCCCCCCAAAGGGATAGTCTTTGCGTACGTCGAATAGGTAGGCAGCACTTCGTCATTCGGGCAGACGGCCCGGACAGGCTTGTGTTGCGCTCCATCGTTCACGACAGTGCCCTTCGCTTCTGTGAAGGAGGGAACTTGTGAGGTGCGTGCAGGTTTTACCATAGATGCTGAGGCCGTCACCCATGCATTGCATAGAGACAGGGAGGCAGCGCTGTGGATAAGCTTATCGCAGAAGCCAAGAAGAGGATGAAGAAGGTTGTCGAGAAGCTTGAGCAGGAATACGCGACCGTCCGGACGGGGCGTGCCTCTCCCGCCTTGTTGGACCGACTCCGTGTCGAGTATTACGGCAGTGAACTGCCACTGAATCAGGTCGCCACGGTGGGCATTCCCGAAGCCCGGCTGATCATGATCACGCCGTGGGACAAGGGTGCCCTGAGGCCCATCGAGAAGGCCATCCTCACCTCCGACCTGAACCTGACCCCGAGCAGCGACGGCAACGTTATCCGGCTCGAAATCCCGTCACTCACCGAGGAGCGCCGCAAGGAGTTGCAGAAGCTCGTCGGCCAGATGGCCGAGGATTCCAGGATAGCGACCCGCAACATCCGGCGCGACACGAATTCGAACATCGACAAGATGGAGAAGTCCGAGGGGTTGTCCGAGGACGAGGTGGCACGGGGCAAGAAGGAAGTCCAAGAGCTGACCGACGACACTATCAAGAACATCGACCAGATCGCCGAGGTCAAGGCCGAGGAGGTCATGGAGGTTTGATCAGCGGGCTCCCCGACGTCACCGCTTACGAACTGGCGGAAGCCCGAGAGCGGCTCGCCGCGGCGGGCTGGCAGGTAGCGGATGTCATCGAGACCCGGCCACCCCGAGGGGGCGCTGGGAAGGGCGCGGCGCGGGTGGCTCGACAACGTGTGACCGGGGAAAGACTGGTTGAGCTTGTCGTGGTCTACACGGAATACGAGCGCTCCCGGCAGCCGAATCAGCGTGACCGGTGAGCCGGCTTGTGTCTGCAGGTCCGGACGCCGCCCCCGAGCCGATGACATGCCGCGCTCGGGGATCTATCTGATCGAGGTATGCCTCGCGCGGCGTGAGACGGTTCGCGTGGGCCGCCGGGGGCCCGTTCAATTCGGCCCGGGAAGCTATGTCTACGTCGGCAGCGCGATGCGGGCGCTGCCCCATCGCATTCTCCGACACGTTCGGCGACGCAAGAAGCGACGCTGGCACATCGATTCTCTCACCACGCGTGGTGTGGTGGTGGGCGTGTGGGTGTGGCCGCCTGTGAAAGCCGACGAGTGCCGGTTCGCCGAGGTGTTCGCGGCGAGTATGCCCATCGTCGCCGGGTTCGGCTGCTCCGATTGCCGTTGCGGCGGGCACCTATTCGAGGGAAGCGGCGCCGTCGCAGCAGAACTGCTGCGACCGGAAGCGTCGTGCGTGTACTGCTGGCAGGGCCCGCGCCCTGCGCAACCCTCCTCGCTTGCGTGAGGACCAAGTTGACCAAGGTACGGCTGGAGTGAGACAAGTTGAGCGAAGAAACTGATTGGCAAGCGCCTCTTGAGGGTATGAAGATACCTGGGCACGTAGCCATCATCATGGATGGTAACGGCCGGTGGGCCCAGCAGCGGGGCCTTCCCCGTATCCAGGGCCACATCGAGGGCAGCAAGGCGACGAAGCGCGCAGTGCTCGCCTGTGACGATATCGGCGTGAAGTATTGCTCCGTCTACGCGTTCAGCGTTGAGAACTGGAAGCGCCCGGTGCAGGAAGTCGAGGGTCTGATGACCCTCATCGAGAAGGCCCTCCGCACCGAGATCGACGAGCTGCACGAGAAAAACTGCCGCTTCATCGCCTCCGGCCGCCTGGAGGAGTTGCCTGAGACGCTTCAGCAGGCCTTCCAGGAGGGCAGGGAGCGCACCGCCGGCAATACGGGCATGACGCTGAACGTGCTCATCAACTACGGCGGCCGGGCTGAAATTGCTGACGCGGCGAAGCGTCTTGCCAGGAAGGCAATTGCCGGGGAACTGGACCTGGAGACTATCGACGAGGACATGATCGGGCAGGCGCTGTATTCTCCCGAGGTCCCGGACCCGGACATCGTCGTCCGGCCGGGGGGCGAGTTCCGCATCAGCAATTTCCTGCTTTGGGAGGTCGCCTACAGCGAGTTTGTAGTGCTGCCCGTCCTGTGGCCTGACTTCCGAAGGGAGCACCTCGTCGAGGCGATCAGCATCTACAACAGCCGCGAGCGACGCTTCGGCGGCTTGGTAAGAGACGAAGACGACAGGCAGCTATAGGCCGCGCGGGCATCGCTACAGAGCCCCTATCGGTCATCCCAAGTTGACGAGACGCACCGGAAAGCTGTACGATGGTGCCCGTATTCTGCGTATAAAGCCTGGCTGGCAGATGACTGGTGCCAAGGGTTTGGAGGCACTACGATGAAAGCTCTCTATCTGGCAGGCGCGGCCGTTGTCGCGCTCATGGTGCTGATCCCCACCACGGGGGTCTGCATGGTTGCGGACGAGATCTGTCTCTACGGTCACGGGGATGACCGCCCCTTGACCGACGTGCGGGCCTACGACCCCAGCATCGCCGATGTCGCCATAGATGCGTTCCTCTTCTTCCGGATCCGCACTCCTGCAGCCGGATTCTCCGTTGCCGAGCGCGAAATCATCGTGCTTCAGCGCCTCGTCGAGGTCATGAGCAGCGGGATCATCGGCCCAGTGTACGTGGACGAGGTGCGCGGTGCTCCTACCGTGTATGTCGATAAGTTCCGCCTCGTGACTGTGTTCCCTTGCGACGTCGTTGCGTGCCGCGCCACGAGCGCTCACGCTCTGGCGCAGCAGTGGGCCGACAGCATCCGCAAGGGCCTCCTCATGACGGCTCCCAGCAACTGCTTCGGCGGTGTCCAGAGCTACAGCGTTGGCATCGGCGCGGCGGTGTTCTTCCGGCTCGTCGACCCGATGGGATATGACACGGTCCAGCAGCGCGGCCAAGCCGTCGACCGGCGAATCGCGAAGATCGCCGCTTCCTTCCAGCCGTCCCTGGTCAAGACGAAGGCCGGCGCCGGCGGCAGCGTCAACGTCATGTACGGCGACGACATCCTCGTCACCGCGACACCTCTCGACGCGCATGCGCGCCAGATGCCCAACGCCAAGGCGCTTGCCGAGGCGTGGGCCAAGAACCTGCGCGCGGGGCTCGCGCCCTGTTTCGCCACGCCGTAGCCGGCGAGATGCGCATCCAGCCCACGCCCGGTGCTGACAGCCCTGACAGGGCCGTCGTCAAGGGGGCCGGGCCTATGATGATTGGCCAAACGCTATATGGCAGCGCCGACGGTCCAGCGAACGTCGGCGCTGCTTTTTTGTGCGGGTATGCCGCCCGCGCCGTTGACTGAGGAGGGGGAGCCTTGCGGGATCTGAGACAACTCGGGGAATTCGGGCTGATCGCGAAGATGGCCGGGATGGTCGGCGCGCCCGCGGCTGAGGTCATCAAGAGCATCGGGGACGACTGCGCCATCATCGACGTCTCCGGGCCGCGAAAGCTGCTCATCACCACCGACGCGATCCTCGAGGCGCGCCATTTCAACCTCGAGTGGATGAGTCCCTTCGAGGCGGCGCAGCGGGGGATGGCCGGGGCGATCAGCGACATTGCCGCGATGGGCGGCGAGCCCTTCGCCTCGCTGTGCACGACGGCGATCCCTAGCGCCACGGATGCCGAGATCGCGCTGGAACTCCTGCGGGGCCTGGCCGAGACGGGGAGACGCTACGGAGCCCCGGTCATCGGCGGCGACACCGTCGGCGGAGCGGACAGGATCATGGTGGACATCGTCGTCCTCGGCTGGGTCGAGGAGCCCTGGCTGCGCTCGGGGGCGCTCCCCGGGGACGTGCTGGCCGTTACCGGGCGCCTGGGCGAGTCCGCCGCCGGTCTCAATCTCCTGCTGCACTCGCCTCAACTCATCAACGAGCCGGAGTTCTCGGCGCTCCGAACGCGCATCATGGACCCCACGCCACGGGTCGCGGAAGCCCGTGCGCTGTCCCCGGCAGGGATTGTCCATGCCGCCGTCGACATCAGCGATGGGCTTCACCAGGACGCGGGCCATGTCGCCCGGGAGAGCCAGGTCCGGCTGGAGATCGACGGCCGGCGCATTCCCGTGCATCGAGCCTGTCAGGATGCCGAACGCTGTCTGCCCGCCGGGACTGCATGGTCCGCGGCCACCAGCGGCGAGGAGTACGAGCTGCTGCTAGCCCTGAGCCCCGACGATCTGCCCCGGGCGGCCCAGTTGCTTGAGGAACGCGATCTGGCGCCATTGACACAGATTGGGCGGGTTGTCGAAGGCGAAGGCGTGGCGCTGCTGCGCGAGGACGGATCAGAAGTCGAGATGAGCAGCGGCGGCTGGGACCACTTCAGAGCCGACAAGTAAATGCGCGGGGTGTTAGGGAGTCCACTCATCTAGCTGCGGGGTAGCGAGACCGGCGCCCGGTCTCTATGACCGGGGCCCCGCAGGGCCGCTTGCTGTTGTGACTCCGTGGGGCCCCGTCACACACACCGTGACACCCCACGGCCATGCGTCATTAGTGTTTCAACACAACCGATGGTCGCGGCTCGCAGGCCTGCTTCATGGCGTCAGCATGACATCCCGCAGGGCGTCCACGGTCTCCTGCCAGCACCCCGGATCGCCCCCGAGTATGTCCGTGAACTCCAGGTCGAACTCGCGGGTGATGTACTCCTGCAAGTCATCGAGGGTCGCCGCGAGACGCGCCCGGTTCTCAGGGCTG
>JALGSS010000175.1 GCA_029821745.1 Candidatus Zipacnadia bacterium | reverse complement strand
TTGATGCTGGAGGGCGTGACCCGCAGGGCGAAATCGGGCCGTGGGGGTCCCAGACGCAGACGGTACGCGTAGGCATCGCCGCCGTGCAGTTGGGTGTCGGACAGATGGATGGAATACGCCCCATCCTCGGGCAACTCGACCCGCAGGTACGAGTCGGCCGGATGCGTCACCAGGCCCATCTCCGGGTCTTCGGTGTCGTCATTGGTAGCCAGTATACGCCCGGTCTCATCAGCCAACCGCAAGACCGAGTCCAGCGGGGAGTTCAGCCGCCGGGCAAGCACTTCGGCCACGATCTCGTCACCGGCGCGCCCCTCGAAGCGGAAGATGTCGACATCACCAGGCTGCGCAATATGGCCGTTGATGACCACGGGAACGGTGACCGTCTGAGCACCGGCGGCGCTGCCGTTAGGTTCGGCCTCCGCGGTCTCCGGGAGCGTGTCCACAGCGTACATGACGTCATTGCACGGGCTCGCGTCACGCCCGGCTTTCACCAGCCGGAACGCACCGCCACCTGCCTGGGTATCCAGTGCCAGAGTTCCGGTTGGCAGGTTCCATCCCGCGATGGACGCCTCGGTCCTCTCCCCCACGCGGCCGCCCAGGGGGAACATCCGCGTGACGAAGGGCAGCTCACCCACGGCGATGCGGTAGACGAAGTCGTCCCGCCCACGGTAGATCGCGTCTCGGACCTCAAGCGTGTATACGCCATCCTCGGGGACATCGAACAGCAGCACCGGGTCAGGGTCGAACCGGTAGTCGTCGCCGTAGGCTACCTCGTTGCCCGCGGCGTCGTAGAGGGCGAGGACCGCCTGGAACCAGCCGGGCACGGCGTCCGCGAGGTATGGCACGAGGTGTCGCGCCTGCAGCCGAATCACGAGCTGCCGGCCCTTGCGGGCCCGGAAGGCAAAGCGGTCGGTCTCCCCCGGCATGATCTGGCCATTGAGCACCGTCGGGAGATCCACCACAGGCGTGCGCGGATTCTCCGGCGCGAGGAAATCCTCCTCCCTCACCTCCGGCAGCGTGCCCACCTGGAAGACGACGGGGCTGGTCAGGCCGTCCGGCGTGAGAAGCCGCAACTCGCGGTCTCCCGGAGCGGCCCCCGGATCAATGGTGACCTCAATCTGAACCTGTTCGGCGATCTGCGCGTTGGGCTGCTTCTTCGGGTCGAACAGGCTCGTCCGCAGACGGTCCAGCTCCCGGACGCTCTTCTGATCCATGTCCCGCAACCACGGGTGGTCGGGCAATGGGGGCTCGTCCGGCGGCTTCGCGTTGGCCGCGCTCACGGCCTTGGCGCTCCAGCGCCGCCGCACCAGTTCCCGCAAGAAAGTCCGGACGTCACGGAGTTCGTTGCTATCCAGCGCCCGGACGTACTCGATAACCGACGCGCGTACGCCGTCGCCGGAGATGTGAGCACCATGGGCGCCCTGAAGGAACTGGCCGCCGACCACGACGCGGGAGACCGTGCCCTGCCTGCCACCCGCCGGGTATACGTAGCCAATGCTTGGGCCCCTGTTCGTCTGAGCCCACGCGCTCGCCAGGCAGGCCATTGACGCAACAGCTAGCCAGCACCCCAATCGCTTCATCATTCAGCCCCCGGGCTTACATGATCTCATACAGGCGACCGGATCCCTCTGGAGGGTTCTCGAGGGGCGGCATGACCCTCAAGTCCATCCCGCGAGAGTTGGGCAGTGGGCCGTCGGGGTCGATGCCCATTAGCAGACACATGCTGGCGAGCAGGTCTCGCGGGGACACCGGACGCTGTGCCACATTCGACCCGGTAGCGTCGGACGCGCCGACAACCTGCCCGCCCTTGAACCCGCCCCCAGCAACCACAGCAGAGAAGCACTTGCCGTAGTGCGACCGGCCGCCGTTCCATGGCGGCTGCCAGTCGACTTTGGGCCCCCGACCAAACTCGCCGCTCCACCAGACGATGGTGCTGTCCAGCAGACCGTGCTCATCCAGGTCCTCCAGCAGCGTCGCCATGCCGTTGTCCATCTGGGGCAGCTTCCAGCGCATGGTCTCGAAATGCTGCTTGTGCGTGTCCCATCCGCCGTAGTTGATGGTGACGAAGGGTACACCCGCCTCCACCAGCCGGCGCGCCATGAGGCACGACTGGCCGAAGGTGTTGCGCCCGTATCGGTCGCGTAACTCGGGCTCCTCCTGGGACAGATCAAACAGCTTCCCGGCGTCTCCCAGGATCATGTCGTAAGCGTTGGCCTCGGCAGTGTCGAGCTTCGCGGCCTCGGGGTTTCCGGGCAAGGACTGCTTCAGAGAGTCTAGTGAATGCAGCAATTCACGCCGACTGTGTTGGCGGTCGTCGCTGATATTCCCGGAGACCACGCCCTCAACCAGGAAACGCGCTGCGGCGGGATTGCCACCGGTGGCGAAGGGCTTGTACCTGGGTCCCAGGAAGCCGGCCTCGTCGAACCGACCTTGGGCCCTCGTAAGCACGACGTAAGGGGGTACCAGACTCGTGTAGCCATGGTCGTAGCCCTTGAACCGGGCCACGATGGCGCCGATGGCCGGGAACACCAGGCGCCCTCCGGGCAGGCGGCCGGTCTGGGTGATGTAGGCGGCGGTTTCATGCCCGTTGTTCCCGTGGGTCATGCTGCGGATGATCGAGTACTTGTCCGCGTTCTCAGCCAGCCGGGGCAGCAATTGACCGATGCGAATCCCCGGCACGTTCGTGTCGATGGGGCGGTTCAGAGGCCCGCAGTAGTCATAGCCCGCCTCGGGTTTCGGGTCGAAGGTGTCCAGGTGACTGGGTCCGCCCCACATCCAGATCTGGATGATCGATTTCGCCTTCGCGGGCACGGCGGCAGGCTGAGCCGAGACGCGCCCGAGATCACCCAGAGCCAGCCCGGCCGCACCAAGGGCCCCGAGTTTCAGCACATCTCGCCGGCTCATTCGGCCTGTGCTTCCCTGGGCGTCTATGTCCATTCCCTCGCTCGTCCTTTCGCTCAATGCCGGTACAGGAACTCCATCGAGTTGACCAGCGCCCACGCGAGATCCGTCGCGACGTTACCGGCGCTCAGCCCCGGGGTCTGGTAGTACGCCTCGACCGCGGCCATCTCGGCAGGTGTAGGCTCCCGCGACAGCAGTGTCATGTATACGCGCCGGATCAGCTCGCCCCGGTCTCCGCGAGCGCCGATGGCAGCCCGGCGCAGCCACGGGCTACTGGTGATCCGCTTGTAGACGGCGGCGGAGTTCAGAACGTACAGCCGCTGGGCGTCGGTCATCTGGTTGCTGCGCTCGGACGCCATCCCTGTGTCTCGCGACGGGCGCCCGAACATCTGGAGGAATGAGCTGGTGATGCTCCCGTCGGCCAGCTCTACGGTGCGATGCTCCTCCGGGATAAAGGTGAAGGGCTCGGGGATCGCGCTGGAGTAGCTCTCGCCGGTTCCGCCGACCCAGTCCAGAGCATCAATGAGCACTTCGGCGTCCAATCGGCGGACCGCGTAGTGGGCGAACAGGGCTTCGGCTTCAGGTGCATCACTACGCGGGATCGATGATTGCTGGTAGGTGCGGGAGTTGAGAATCAGCCGGTAGACGTGCTGCAGGTCATAACCGCCGTCCACCAGCTCTTTCTCCAGGTAGGCCAGCAGCTCGGGGTTCGCAGGAGGGTTGTCCGGTCGGATGTCATCAGGCTCGTGGACAATGCCCCGGCCGAACAGCCACGCCCAGATGCGGTTCACCACATTCCGCGCAAACCACGGGTTCTGAGGGGCAATCAGCCAGTCGGCGAAGGTGACGCGCGGGTCGTCGCCCGGCTGGATGAGCGCCTGGGTTCCATCAGGGAAAGCGGCTTCCAGGGCCTCCCCCGGAGCGAGGTCCGGGTAGACGATCTCCTCTTTCCACTCGCGCGTCTTCTTGAAGGCGATCCGGGAGAAGAACGCGGCCATGCCATCCCGGCGATCCGCAGGCCAGTTTGCCACGCGGGAGCCCATGAAGCTCAGGGCCACCGCTTCGGCCTGACCCAGCGGCGTGCGGTCCTGGACCGCCCGGTGGAAGTTCACCGGCGGCACGCGGAAGTTGCTCCCGCTGGAGGTCAGCAGCTCCCGCGCGACCTCATCGTAGGGGCGGTTGTGCTTGACGGCGTCGCGAATCCAGCGGTGGTAAGCCTGTACAGCGTTCGGCCAGAGGTTGATGGGGAACTCAGCCTTGACCCGGAGCACGTCGCACCACTTCAGCGCCCAGTAGTCGGCGAACTCCTCCCCCGTCAGCAGGGACTCGATCAGCGCAGCACGCTTGTCGGGGCTGGTGTCCTGGAGGAACCGGCGCGCATCCGAAGGCTCGGGCAACGCGCCGATCACGTCGAGGTAGACGCGGCGGATGAAGACTTCGTCGGAGCACGGACGCGCGGGCTCAATGCCCGCCTCCTCCAACGCCGCAAGCACGCAGGCATCCACGCCATTCGCCGGCACCGACCAGGCATCGCTCTCAAAGGGCCGCACTGCCTGCGCAATGGCAGCCTGTGTGCTCCACACCGCGATCGCAACCGCTACCGCCGGCATATATCGTGTCATCGGGTTGGCACGCGGCCGAAGGCTATCGGCCTTCCCGCCGCAAGCACCTCCTGGCCTCGCTGATAGTCGCCCACAATTGCCTACTATAAAGATGAATTGGCCGCCTCGCCCTGGGAGACCTTCTTGTCCATCAGAATACATTCCGACAAAGGAATCTAACGATGCAGCGACGAAGAAGTTCCGATGTAGGTGCGGAGACGGGCCGAGCTGAACGCGGCCGAAGTTTCAGGCATGGGAGAGCAAAGCATGGGCAACCCACACGCGTACAAGATTGCTGTGATTCCGGCAATTACTATGCTCCTGTCAGCAGCGGGCGGCGCGTGGGCGCAAGACGCGCTCACCGTGACGCTGCATCCATCGGGAATGATTCAGATCGGCAGCGGCCAAACAGAGCCGGCCATGGTTGAGCTCAACGCCCATGGGCCGAATTGGCAGCACGCGCCCCAGGAGACCGCAACCGCCGAGGTCAGCGATCTCCCAGGTCAGACCGGAAAGCGGATAGTCGGCACGCTGCCCATCCCCAACACGGACGGTGGCGCCCTCGCCTACACCCAGAGCGTGAAGACGCTTCCTCAGGGTCTTCTGCTGGCTTACGACCTTAGCGTGCCGAAACCTGTCAAGCTCAACGGCCTGCAACTGTCCATCCTGCTTCCGGTGGCCCGATACGCCGGCAAGGAACTGGTGGTCAGGCGGCACGGGGCCGATCCGCAGATAGCGGGCTTCCCAGAGAAGCAGTCCGAGCGGAGCTTCCAGGTCTGGAGCGGCGAGGGCGCGAGGGTCGAGATCGCGGGAGGCACCCCCGAGGCGTTCACCGTTGAGCTGCGCGCGGCGACAGACACCGTGGTCCAGGACCTGCGTCAGTGGGAAAGGGAGATCTTTGAGATCCGGTTCCCCGCCATCATGGAGGACCAGGGGCGCGAACTGGCCGTCGGGGACAGGTTCCACCTTGACCTGACCCTCACATTCGCAGCGCCGGTGAAGCTGACGGGGCCGTAGACAGAATAGTGCCGTTGCCGTCACGCTGAACGAGGTGCGCGTCCGACACCATCACCGTCGAGGGTAACACGGGGTTCTGAGCCGACTCGGTCGGCGCTCAGAATGCGTGGTCGGTTACTTGCTCAACTGCGCCGCGAACACCTTGTGGAACAGTCCGTGGCCATAGCAGTCCGGGCCCTTCACGCCGGCGGAGTAAAGCAGCCACGGCGTCTTCACCCGGTTGTGCCCGGTGAAGCGCTCAATGTTCGGTCCCATGAGTGGCCGGTCCGGTTCCGGATCGGCCACGTGCATTCGGGCGAAGGTCTCTCCCCCATCCACGGAGCGCAGCAGCCAGAGCTTCCCGGCGATGGAACCGAACCAATGCAGATTCCCCTCGTTGTTGATGCTGATGGCCCCGCCCGCGCTGCCCTCTTCCTTCTCAGTGATCCCGGCGGTGAGGGCAGGTCGCACCGTCCGCCATTGCGCGCCATCATGATGCCACAGTTCCAGGTGGTTGGCGCTGATCCACGGCTTCCCATCCCGGTCGCAGACGAGATTGTACACGCCCAGGGATGCGTCGCTGCGCTTGAAGAATGCGTCCTGGTCCGGCGTGACCGGGAGCGAGACCGAGGAGCCGTCGGCGAGGGTCCACGTACCCCCCGCGTCCCGTGACATCAGATGCCCCGCGCACTGCGCCGAGCCATTGAAGTAGATGTCGTAGGAGACATGCAGCGACTGGTCCGGCCCGATGGTGAGCGAGCTATGGTAGTGGGTATAGCCCGTCTTGATCGGCGCTGCGGCCAGCTCGACGACGTCGCTCCACGGTTGCCCAGCGGGCTTGCGCTGATACACCAGCCGCTTCGCGCCGCCTTCACCGCCCCGGTAGATGATGTGGAGCGTATCCTCGGCGTCGAACACTGCGCTGGGGTAGGTGCCGTCCGCGCCGAAATCCGGCTGTTTCACCCACTCACCGGGGTCATTGGGCCGGGCGGAGGCTGCATGCTGGAACGGTCCGCCGTGGGGACCGAAGATGATGTGCAGTGACCCCTTGCTGTCGGCCAGCAGCGCCGGTCCTCCGTGGTTGTCCTTCCCAGTTCCCACCCGCACGGGTCCGGACCACTGCCCGGTTGCATGGTCGAAGGTCACGATCATCGTCTCGGAAACGGAGTCCAGCCACGCGATATGGGTCTTCTCGCCGACGGTCACGATCTTGTTGCTGACCGCGTAGCGTGTCGCCCGTGTGGACCCACGCTCCGAGATGAGCTTGCCCTGAGCCCTCAAGTCCTGCATCACCTGGTCCTCCTGAGCCCCACAGATGCCGCTAATCAAGCAGACGAGCATCAACGCAGAAGCCGCTGTGAGTGACGCCGTTCTCGCCAATGGCATGGACACCGATCCCTTCACATTGAGCGTGAGAGCGCCGCGCGCAGTAAGCAACAGACCATCCGGCAACACCGGCGAGACTGTATCGGGCCACAGATCCATGTTCTGCGCCTTGTGTTGGGGGATGATCCGGCCGTCGTCGCCGAATTCGTACAGGCGCGCCCCGTTGTTCTCCGTGCTCACCACCAGCCGCCCGTCGAAGTCGATCAGAGTCGGCACGCTGAAGTCACCGTCGTACTGGGGCATCAGGGACCACTATTCGCAGTTCCCTATACCCAGTTCCACGCCCACAGCGTATTCCCTTGCGTTCCGGCCCAGTCTGGGCGGGAATCTCCTCGGGGCAGGTGTGATATGATATGGCAATTCCAGTTCCACACCGCTTGCATGTGGAGGATGACAGCAGATCACCCACGTTACCGGCTCTCTCATCGCGGCTGTGCTTCTCGCGACCTCCTCGGCGATGGCCGCTCCGGCGGCTTCGCCCTATGACCATGGCGGCCAAGAGATCAACGCCGACAGCGCTCCGAGCATCATCCCCGCCGATGCACCGATCAAGACCCAGAACTACTTCCGGGGCGAGCGAGAGTCATTCGGCTACAATCCCCGATTCATGCCCACGAGCGCCCCGGCGTTCGACGCCCGAAATCGCCCGTACATCCGGGCCACCAACCCTCAAGGCATGCGCGGCGACGGCACCACGGACGGGTTCCTGCAGGTGCTGGACACGGACGGCAAGTGGCGCGCGTGGTGCATCGTCGACGAAATCCGCCGCAAGTTCCCGGAGTGGACGGGCACCTACACCACCGGCGTGCGGGTGGGAGAGACTCGCATTATCTTCGACCGCAGCGGGGACGGATACACGGTGGCGAGCGTCGCCGGCACCGTTTCCGGGCAGTTCCTGCTCCATCTCCCAGCGGGCGCGGAGCACTGGGACGTCCACGCGATCCCGGTTCCCGGCGCGCTGCGGCTGGAGCCGTCGGATACCTGCGCCAAGGAGAGCCGGCCTCCTGTGATGCCCAGGGCGTGCTCACTGTGCCGCAGCCCATAGCGATTGCCGAGGACGGAGCGTTCCTGCACCCGTACCACTCCGGCGCTGCTTTCTCCTCGGTGCGCGTCGGAGACAAGACATACGTCACCTTCGCCCGGGGCACTGCAGAGAAGGACGCCGAGGGCAAGGACCGCCCGGGCACGCCGCAGTACGTGGTCAGCTACGATCACGAGACGGGGGAGGTCTCCGGGCCCGCGCTGATCGGCTTTGGCCACAACTGCTATACCGAGAAGCCGGACAACCACAATGGCTCCGCGATCCTCGCCGACAGCCGCGGGATGCTGCATGTGCTCATCGGCGCGCACCAGCACCACTTCTGGCATGTGACGGCGAAGGTCGCCCAGCCGAAGACTTCCGCCGACTGGAACACGCCCGTGGCGCTCGGGCTGCGTCGGCGCTACGACTGCGGGCTCACCTACGTGGCGGCGGTGTTTGACTCCGCCGACCGCCTGCATCTCATCGGCCGGAACATGTCCCGCGGCACTGACCTGGAGGGAAACGCGCTGCCCCCCGACGAGATGAACATGAAGGCGATGACGCGGACGCTGGATTATCTGCGCGGGACGCGGGGGGAAGATGGTGCGTGGAAGTGGGAGGAGCTGGGGCCGCTTCTGGTGCCTTTCCATCGGGCTTACAGTATCTTCTACCACAAGCTCTCCATCGACGGTCGAGACCGTCTGTTCCTGACCTACTACTACTACGCCGACCAACTCTCCGATGAGGAGAAGGCGGCGTATCTGGCGAAGTGGCCGGAGGAGTTCGAGGGTGGCAAGGCGCCGGAGGGTAAGTTCCCGGTGAAGCCCCACGACCCGGTCATCATCATGAGCGACGATGCCGGCGACACGTGGCGCATCGCTCTCACCGAAGACTTCCTGGCCGGCATCGAACCGCCGCAGTGAAGGGGCGGGCACTGCCCGCCAACCGGACGCAACACTGCGCAACTATCGGAGGGAATCGCCATGGCACACAACTGGGGGATCATCGGCGCCGGCGGAATCGCGAGGACACTTGCAGCCGCCTTGAAGGAAGCGAGCGGCGCAGAGCTTCTCGCTGTGGGGAGTCGCAGTCTCGACAAGGCTAAGGCCTTCGCTGCAGACCACGGAGCCGCGCGCGCCTACGGGAGCTACGAGGAGCTGCTGGCCGACGGTGACGTGGAATTCGTCTACAACGCGCTGCCTAACGCTCTTCATGCCGAGTGGACCATCAAGGCCACGCAGGCGGGCAAGCATGTCCTCTGTGAGAAGCCCATCTCAGTGACGCCCGACGAGGCCGAGGCGATGTTCGACGCCGCCGGCGCTGCCGGGGTCGTGCTCATGGAGGCCTTCATGTACCGCTGCCACCCGCAGATGGCGCGGCTCCGCGAGATCGTGCAGTCGGGCGAGATCGGCGACCTTCGCGTCATCCGCTCCCGGTTCTCCTACGGGCTGTCCGACCTCACCAACGTCCGCTACAGCGCCCCGCTTCACGGTGGCGCCCTCATGGATGTGGGCTGTTACTGCGTCAGCTTCAGCCGCTTCATCGCGGCGGCGGATCCCGTCGAGGCCTATGGCGCAGCGGTATTCGGTGAGCAGAGCCACGTGGACGAGAGCTTCGTGGGAACTCTCACATACGCCGATGGCGTTCTCGCGCAATTCGACGCGGGGATGTCCTTCGCGGGGATGTCCAACGCCGACATCATGGGCAGCAAGGGGCATATCGCGGTCCCCGTGCCCTGGAAGCCCGGCGACGAGGCGTGCTTCACCGTCACAGTCGGCGGCGAGACTCGCGAGGAGCGCGTGCCCGGGGCGAACCCGTTCTCGCTGGAAGTTGAGAACATCCAAGCCGTCGCCACGGGCCAGGCGGAGCCCATTGTTGGTCGCGAGGAGAGCATCGGCAACATGCGCACGATCTGCGCGCTGCTCGATTCCGCGACAGGGCACCGCTCAATCAGCCTACCGTGACCGTCTCCGGGTTGGGCCGAGACCCAGCGGCTCCACATCAGACATGGGGGCGTTCCCGCGCTCAGTTCTCAGCCGGCGCCTCGACGCTCATGTTCCAGAAGGGGCGCTCCAACACGAAGTCCTCGGTCTCGTAGAGGATCCGCTGCAGCGTCAGCGCGCCGACCTTCCAGTTCCCGGCGAACCGCAGCTTTGCCTGGCCGTCTCGGAAGCGCAGCGGAGCCGTCTTGAACCAGTAGTCACCGCGCTTGATCGTGACGTCCTTGAACAGAGGGCCGTCCGGGCCGCTCACCGTGAATGGCCCCGTGTCTTCCGCCGGATCGTGGACGTTGATGGTCAGCAGATACTGACCGGAGCGCTGCTCCAACTCGAGCGTCGTCTCCCTCGCGCCGTCGGCTGACGTCGCGTAGTCCCGGTAGAGCAGGCCTCCGGTATCGCGCCGGACGATGCGGACCTGCTCGGGGTTGCGCCACCGGTACGGCGCCTCAGGTCGGGCCTCGCCCGAGCACGATTCGTATTCGCCGGTGGACGTCGCCTCTGAGAAGTTCAACGCAAGAGCGACCGGGAAACCACGCGTGTATGCGACATTCGAGGTCGAGTGCAGTTCCTCATACTCCTGCGAGCCGGGGCGGATGATGATCTTGCCGATGAATATGCCGCCATTGCGTCCGCCGGCGCAGAGCATCAGCCAGTGGAACCGCTCGCCGTCGTGGTAGGGATTGCTGCTGGCGTTGTGGCCGTAGTTGGTCTCGCCGACCCATGCCCCCCCGGGGTTGAAGTCGAGCGAGCATTCCGCACCGGGTCGCCGGAGGATGAAGTAGCGCCCGCTGCGGACCAGATACGCCTCCGACTTGGAGTCCTCGATGCTGAAGGTACCGCCGGCCCGTTTCACCGGCCCGCGAGCCGCCCCGGTCCAGGCCTCGTATTCCGTGCCGTCCAGATACGCAGGCGGAGTGAGCAAGTCGTACTGCAGGTGCGAGCCCCCCGTTGAGCCGAAGATCCTCATCTCGAAGGTGACATGGACGCCATCGGGGGTCACCATGACCTCCCGGCGGAGTGTGTTGCGCCCCTTGGCTGCCAGGAGAGTGATGATGTTGTCCTCCCGGACCAGCCGGCCGCCCGGGATGTCCACGAACGCCGGCTCACCTGGCTTCAGGCCTCGGAAGGAGACGCACCGATCGCCGCTGATGAGGGTCTCGCCGTTGACCCGAACCGTCAGTTCCGGCGTGATATCCACCGAGAAGGGGCCGGCGTCTAGAGTGTCCGCCGCCAGGCCGGGCGCCGCCAGAAGCACGGCTGCGAGAGTGACGCCACAGACGCGGATCATCGCGCACCTCCGTCGACATCGAGATCCAGCCTCGCGTACCCATACATCGCCATGCTGTCCCCGGGGATGGTGACGCGGGTGTCGGGGCCGTCTCGCGCGACCCTACATGGGACCGGGTCGGGCGTGTCCGGCGAGTAGAAGGTCGCCCCGACAGCGCCCATCCCACGGAGCAACAGGGTGATGGGGCCCTCTACGCGGGGGAACTTGATCTGGCGCCGCTTCGTGACATCGTCCGGCCCGAGCGGCGTGTGGTCCGCCACGTTGAGGAAGTGGATATCGAGTTGCCTGCCGTCCTTCTTGATCCATGTGGTGTATATCAGCTTCTCGGGCGCTTCGACCGTCGAGACAGTCTCACCCGCGCCAAGAACCTCGCGAAGCCATGCGGCCATGAAGGGGGCCGAGTCCGGATTGCGTCGGAAGATGTCCTTGCGCCCTTCATGCAGCCCCAACTCGAGGTTGCTGACGCCGAGGAAGGTGGCGACGTAGTACACCGTCCCCTTCCCGTAGCTGGTGAGCGAGTATCATACATGGGTTACAGTCGGTCCCTTGGCCTGGAGGACGGGAGAGCCGTTGGCCGTTGGCCGTCGTCGTGGCCCGGCCCCTGCCCCCCATGGGGGGCAGGCATTCGAACGAATGTTCCGAAGGACTCGCTCCGTACCAAAAAGCATAGGTCTCACTTTGGGCTCACCGCCAAGCGAAATCCAAAGGAGAACCTATGCAACCCGAGTATATCCGCAGACAGCGGGCTCACGCAAGACTTCGTCTCATCAAACTTCGTCTCATCAAAGATGCCGAGCAGTTGGGCAATGTTAGCGAAGCGTGTCGCCCGCCACCGAGGGCGAACGGGCATCATAGTAGTTGATGAGCGACAGACCAGTGAATCCAGGATTGCTCGGACGTCGAGTGGTCCCTTAGTCCGGCCACAAGCCGTGCAGCATCTCGATGACAGCTTCCGTCATTACCTGACCGGCGGCCGGGAAGTGCTTCTGGCTCAAGGTGGGAAGCGCGCCGTATGCCCCCTTCGCTCTGGCCCCCCGCATGCACTGGTCGACGGTGGCCTTGTATCCGGTCAGCCCGTCGTGGGAGCTCGCCAGCTCGACGACGAAGGTGTGCTTCGCCGGGGAGTAGCGCTTGATCTCCAGCCCCCACCCGGTGAAAATCTCCCCCGGCATTGCCGCGATGGCCAGGTCGCCAATCCTCAAGCATGAGACGCCAAAATGATCTGTCTTGCCGTCGTTCGGCCAGCTCTCGACTCGCTTGATGAGGTTCTCTTCGAAGTAGGTCGCGTCCTCACCCTTCTCTTTGAGCGCCGCGACGAGTCGGTAGAGCGTTTCGTCCCGCACGTAGTAGGGAATTTCCAGTTCCTGCCGATCTCCCGACAACGGCAAGTCTCCGAGTGGCTCCGCAATCTCCATCGCGTACAGAGCGGCCCCGGCAACGCCGCGAGCGACGGTACTCCGACCTCCGGGCAGCCAGCGCTCCACCGTCGCCCGATGGTTGGAGTGGTTGATGTCCCCCGCGGTCCCCTGCAGCATCATGCAGACGACGTCGGGCCCATGCACGCTCATCAGGTACTCGGTCATCTCACCGGGCCAGCAGGCATCGATCGCCGTCGCACCGCCGCCCCCGGACAGGTCTGGATGGCAGGCGAAGTTGACCGCGATGGCGCGAAGATTCTTGTCGGTGTCGTACACGCTCAGCGTCTGCACGGTATCGTCCTCCGGCCCGGCGGCTCCGATTACTTTGGACCCGTCAGTTTGCCGTCCGAAGATCTCGGTGCCATCCGCGCAGCGCGAAAGCCGATTGTGGGCCAGCCCCGGGGCATGAGTGCCCCCCACGCAGACGACGGCGTCGAACATGTCCTTTAGAGCGCCCATGACGGCCTCGCTCACCAACCCCGGGAGCTTGTCGACGTAGTCCTCACGACAGGGAAACCGGCTCCCACGGCGGACCACGGGGCCCGTGTGAGTGTGCGTCGCGCAGGCGACGAAGTTCTGCAAGGGAATCCCGTACTCACGACTCGCCTGCTCGAAGGCGGGCATGCAGATCTCGTCGGTCATCGCGATCAAGTCACACGACACGATCACCACGTACTCGCCGTCGTTCTCCAGCGCCAGCGCCGCCGCGTACAGGTCTCGCGCGACAGTCTCGGCGATGCGGCTGTGGAAGTACCCGGCCATCTCGCATGGGAGGTCAGGGGTGATGCAAACGCGTTTGGCTCCTGCGCGACACACGGCAACCTGGTCAGCCATTTCAGCGGTCTCCTTGAACCATCATCAGTATCCGGCAGATGCAACTCGCGGTCATGTTGTGCAGTCTTCTCAACGCCGGCCCCAATTGCAGGAATGGCCACGCCCCGAGACGAAAACCTCCCTCGAATGAGCGTCGTCCATTGACCACCCAACCGCCGTGCCTGGAGTGCTGCAATTGATAGACGGTATTGAGCGGCTGAACCGCCTCCGCGCAAAGCGGTTCACCGAGGATGACCAGCAAGTGTGCATGGAGCGGGCCGACATTCTCGCGCGCACCAAGACGCGTCATGCTCACCTGTCACGGACCCGGCGCCAGGCGGCGATTCTGCGGGACCTCTGTGAGCAAATCTCGCCTCTCATCGAGCCCGAAGACCTCCTCGTGGGCCGCATGCCCGAGGTCGTGCCATCTCCAGACGAAGAGCGTTTCATCAAGCAGCATCCCGAGCTCTTCTGCGAGCCGGGCGAGCCGGGGTGGCTGGACAGCCTGTCCATCTTCATCCCTGATTGGGATCGGCTGGTAAGCCATGGCCTGGGCGGCCTTGCAG
>JALGSS010000174.1 GCA_029821745.1 Candidatus Zipacnadia bacterium | reverse complement strand
GGTGAGCACGGTACCAACGGCGCGGCATCAACGACCCACCGACGACGGCAGGAAGTCTGCCTCACAGGCTGAACTCTCTCACTGCAGGTGGCACTAAGACGGGGGCAAGACCAAAGGCCCAAAGTACCACATAGGAACTGGTATCACTTGTGGGGGCAGGTCACTCCATTCTCGCTCGAGAAGTGTCAGTTTGCCTGCGAAGACGCGATTGGAGACACAGAGTGGGGCTGGCATGGCATCGAGGCTTGTCTCAGGAACTGGATTCGTGGGCGGATCTACCGGTACGTGCTCGGCCGTCTACGTCATATATGGCGCACTCTCCCGAGGTGACCAAGTATGCTTCGAGAACGCCTGTCGCCGTCCTTGCTAGCAGGCATCCTTCTCTGCTGCGTAGCCATAGGATGTGCTGAACGCACTGCTACGCCGCAGTCTGCTGAGGACGCTGAACCTGCCACCAGCCATGAGAGAGTCCATTGGAACGAGATCTGTATGGTGGACGATGAGGTTCTGGCCCTGACGACTGCTATGCGCACAATCAGTGATCCGACCGCTTTCCAGTCTGGGGCTGTAGCGCCCGCCTCGCTTCATCGGCTGAAGCTGGCTGGCGGTCGACTGACGTCGACGTGGCAGACGGCAGTTGGCCTCGGGTACGCCATGTGTCTCCGTCCGTCTGGACGCGAAGTCTATCTGAAGGACTTCGCTGGGAAAGCACTGAGGATAGACCTCTCCGATGGTGAGGTCCATTGGAAAGCAGAAGTCAATCTCAATACGCTTCCGTTCCTCGGTGTGGGGCCGCGCTCGGTCTTCGCAATCACACGAGATGCCAAACTACTGGCCCTCGATCGCGAAGACGGCAGAAGCGAGGTGGTGTACGAAGCTGGCAACGCCGCCGCCGTGGTGGATGTCCCATTGCCGCCGCCAGATGCGGGCGAGACCAATGACTCGTCTGGCGCTCCGCAAACCATGGAGGCAAGGCCGGTACAACTCATTGGACCGGTCATGGCCTCGGGACGTGCCGTTCTACTGGACACTTCGAGGGCAGCATTACTCGCCTTTCAGGACTCAGATCGACATCCGCTCATATGGGAGTACAAGAAGGATGCTTGGAATGCTCAGGCGACAATCGCCGCTTACGGCGATATGGTTGTAGTAGCGGCAGGTGAAATCGTGACCGCGGTTGACGCGCGGAGCGGTCAACTGAGTTGGGAGATGTCACTAGATGCGCCGCGTGTCGCCTCCGTCAGAGGCAGCACGCGAACATGCTTCATTGTAGGCCCTGCCGGCCCAGCAGAAGAAGCAGATACTCTGATCGGTGTTGATGCCAAATCAGGCGACGAGGTTCTGCGGTATGTTGCGCGATCACCGGACGGAGAGCCACTGCAGATCGATGAGCGGCTGTTTGCAGATGATGAAGGAGTCATCGCGGTCCAGCACGCAGGCCGTGTGGATCGCAGCTATCGCCTGGTCGTCCTCGACCGGACGACCGGGGAAGTCGTCTGGGGGGCGGCTCTGCCTGGGAGGCGCATGGGTCAAGGGTGCCAGATAGTCGGTGCGATCAACGGGGATGTCTTTGTCGCCACCCGTACGCATCTGGCAGTGGTGACCCCGGACGGCGAGTCACGGGTGTTCGACGAGCCGCCGTCCCCTTGATTGCCAACTCAGCTGCTACGTGCCGTGACCTGCCCCCACAAGTGATACCAGTCTCTATGTGGTACTTTGGCCGGATGGGGTCTTCCGGAAGGACAGGCAGGTCAGCCTCGGCATCGGCTTCCGGGAAGGGCCGGAGGAACTCAGGACCGATTCGCGGAAGCTCACCACAGGAGAATGGACACGCCGGGCATCCCGGATGCGGAATCCCGAACCAACTGAAACGCCGGAGTAGGAGAGTTGAGCCATGAGAGTGCGTTTGGGGCGGCTTATGCCGGGTCTCTGGTTGGCGATGGTTGTTGTCTCATGCGTTCCTCGCTGCGCGGCTGCGGACGCGCCAGCCGAGAACAGACCTCTCCTCACCGTGGGGATGTGCACCAGCGCACCGACGATAGACGGCGTATTCGCCCCCGGCGAATGGGACCAGGCCGCATCCACCACTGGTCTGATGCAGTTGCGGGACCGGGAACTGGCCTCGGTCCAGCCGAGATTCTGGCTGGCTTCCGATGAAGACGCACTCTACTTTGCCGCGGCGACGCCTGTGCCCGCCGGCGTCGAGCCGGTGGCCGAGCACCGGCAGCGCGACGCCAAGGTCTACATGGACGATTCCATCGAGTTGATTCTGGACCCCGGACAGACGCGCTCGCGTTACTTCCAGTTGGTGCTCAACAGCGCCGGCGCCATCTTCGACGCGAAGGGCGATGACAGCTCGTGGAACGCGGTCGGCGCACGCTGCGCCGGTGGCATCTCTGACGGCGAATGGCGGGTCGAGCTTGCCCTGCCCTTCGCGGCGATCGAGACGGACGCTCCCCAGGATGGTGACCGGTGGGGTGCGAACGTCTGCTTGCACTGCTCCTGGGAGGAAGGGCTCCTGGGCTCGTGGGGGCCGGTGGAGACCGCCTTCCGAGAGGCGGCGAACTTCGCGGACCTCGTCTTCACGCGCTCGGGGCCGGTGGCGGCGGTACAGTCAGTTGAGGCGCTGCATGCCGGTCGAGGGGAGCTGTCGGCGAGTGTGCACGGCGACGGCGATGCGATCTCGAGCCTGAAGATATGGCCCGTCGGCGAAGAGCGACCGGTGGTGCAGGTCGAGAGGTCGGCCTCTGATACCGGCGCGCTTGAGTTTGCCCTGCCTGAGGTCAACGCCGGGGATGCGCCGGTGCAATACCTCGGGGAGCTGCGCGTGACCACCGCCGGCGCTCCGCTCCTCCTTCTCCCCTTCCGGATGTCCACGACCAGCCCGCTGCAACTGGCCATCCGGGCCTACGTCCAGGACCGCAGGCTGGAGGTCGAGGTCGCGGCGGGGGCGGGACTGCCTCGACCGGAAGAGCACTCGTGCATCGTGTCACTGTCCCCGAAGGGAGGTCAGGCCACCAAGGCCGTGGAGGTGTCGCAGCTTCCGCCGACCGGCCCCGTCATCGTGACCTTCGAGGGCGATGACCTGCCGGGGACGGAGCTGACCGTGAGCGTCGCGGTGCTCGACAACGCGGGCAATGTAGTGGGCCAGGCGTCGCGTGACCTCTCCGACCCGCTGCATCCCTGGTGGCTGGATGACCAGACTGGTGCGGAGGACGTCATCCCGCCGCCCTACCAGCCCCTCACGGTGGCTGGCGACGCCGTCCGGCCGTGGGGGCGCTCCTATCGCTTCGGGCCGTGCCTGATGCCGTCCGAGGTCGTGACGAGAGACGCGTCGGTCCTGGCGGGGCCGATCGAGCTGAGGGCCGCAGCCGACGGCCGAGCCCTTCCCTGGTCGGGTCAGGCGCCTGGCATGGCGGCGCCGAAACCGCACCGCGTGGACCTGACGGGCGAGGCGCAGTGCGAGGCGCTCCGGCTTTCCGGGACGGCGTTCATCGAGTATGACGGGATGATCCGGCTTGACCTGGAGTTGACGCCGACAGGACAGACGGTGGCGGACGAGCTGACCCTGGAGATCCCTCTCAAGCTCGAGCATGCCGAACTGCTCTACCACTTCCCCGGCCAGTGGCGCTCGGTGGCGAATGTGGGAGAGCTCCCGGAGGAAGGCTGGACGCATGCGTTCAAGCCCTACGTTTGGCTCGGGGATAATGACCGCGGGTTCGCCTGGTTCTGCGAGTCCGCGGAGAACTGGCTCCCCGAGGACCGCGAGGACGCCATCACCATCAGCCGCGAAGACGGGCGCGTGGTGCTCAGGCTGCACTTGATAGCGGGCGAGGAGATCACTGAGCCGCTGAAGTACACCTTCGGCTTCCAGGCAACCCCGATCAAGGAACCGGAGAAGACGGTCTGGGACTACCGCATCATGCACGGCGCGCGATACGGAATGCAGGACAGCCCGGCAACGGCTGCGGGCCGGCTCGAGTACCCGGCTGCCGGGAACATCCGTGGCGACCAGGGCACCGCGGAGATGTGGATGGCGGCCCCCCGCGACTCGGACGTGGCAAAGGCCGCCGAGCGTGACGCGAGCATCCCGAACTTCAGGTTCTTCTGGCTGGACGTGGACCCCCAGACGAACTGCGGGCTGTTCTGGGTGGGCCCGAACCAGGCGGTGCGGATCTGGGTGCGCGTGGACGGCAATGTGCTCGCCTCCCTGGACGCTCCCGTCACCTGGAAGCGCGGCGAACTGCACCATGTCGCGTTCAGTTGGGGCGACGCACTCAGAATCTACATAGACGGCGAGCTTCGAGCCGAGAGAGCCTACACGGGGCTGATGCCCAAGGACCTGACAGACGCGACGCTGAACATCGGCAGGGGCGCACCTCCCGTGCTGGTGGACGAGATCCGCGTGTCCGACATCGCGCGGGCGCCCGAGCTTGACCAGCAGCCCTACACGCCCGACGAGCACACGCTTCTGCTCGATCACCTCGACCTGGACGCGACGACCTCAGTCGAGCGGGAGACGGCGCCTGTCACCGGTCACCCGGGCGTGTTCGTCTCACCGCTTGGCGGCGGTCAGGGCAAGCACGGGATGGCTCTCTACCTGCACGAGGGCCCGGACGGCAAGCTGTACTCCCAGCTGGATCAGTGCGCCGATGACGGCGTGCGCACTCTCGTCTACCACTCGTCGTGGTCGTGGATGGGCTACCCGATGGTGCCGCCGGGGCGTGAGCAGGACCTGCGGGACCTCGTCAAGGCCTGCCATGAGCGGGGGATCCAGCTTCTGGTCTACGCCTCGCCGCTGAGCGCGGACCAGGCGCCCGAGTGGGATCTGTATCACGACGACTACCTGATAGACCCGCTCAAGTGGCCCTACAGGTACGAAGACCCGGTGACGCTGAAGAAGGAGGGGCACCTTGCGCCCGCCTGTTGCTGGCGGAGTCACTACAAGAACCTGTGGTTGGCGAGGCAGGCGCAGTTGATCGACGAGTACGACTTGGACGGCTACTACCTGGACGGGTCGGAGTGGCCCCTGTGGTGCGAGAACCGGCACCACGGCTGCGGCTACGTGCGCCGCGACGGGGAGATCGGGCAGACCTGCAACATCTTCGCGACGCGCGAGTACATGAAGCGCCTCTACGTGCTCTGCAAGACGCGCAACCCGGACGCGCAGGTCAACATCCACAACTCCACGGTGATGGTGATCCCGACTCTGGGCTGGGGGACATCCAGTTGGGGCGGTGAGCAGTTGGGCTCTCTCTCGTGGGACAAGGGCGGCGCGGTCGAGACGCGCGAGTATGCCCTCGATGTGCTTCCGCTGGACGCCTTCCGGGGCGAGTTCATGGGCCGCCAGTGGGGGGTGCCGTCGGAGTTCCTGTGCTACGAGCGGCCGTACACCACGCCGCAGGTGCTCTCCATCACGCTGCTCCATGATGTTCTGGTGCGCCCCAACCCAACTCACATGCCGCGCATCTCGGCGATCTGGCGCCTGCATGACAGCTTCGGGATGGGCGAGGCGACCTGGTACCCCTACTGGAACAACCGCGACATCTTCCAGACGAACTCGCGCCGGACCAAGGTCAGCGCCTATCGCCACCCGCGCAACGGCCTGCTCATGCTGGTCTCGAACCTGTCGGTGGAGACGACGAACGCCCGGGTGCGGTTCGACACGCAGAGGCTCGGTCTGAAGCCCGAGGGGCTCGCGGCGCGTGACGCGATCTCGAACGACCCGATTGCCCTGTCGAGGAACCAGGTCAGCTTCTACATGGAGCCGTTCTCGTACCGCTACGTCTGGGTGGAGTGAGACAAGACCCGGCCGGGCGAATTGCCTGACGCGCGGGCCACCTACCCCGAGGAGTTCACCACGCCCAGAAGTGACCTGCCCCCAAGAACTGTACCAGTCCCATGCGGTTCTCTGGTTAGTTTGCTCTTGCTCCCGTCTTGGTGCCACCGGCAGTGAGAGCGTTCGCCCTATGAGGCAGGTATCCTGCTGTTGGTGACGGGGCATTCTCTCCACGCCATTGGCGCCCTGATTCGCTGAGGTGGCGCGGTCGGGGAAGGGCGGGGACCGCGGCGGAGGTACTTGTCCGCGAACGCAGCAATGGACAAGCAAACAGGCCGCCCCTCGCATCAAGGGCGGCCTCAAGTATTCACACATCCATGGCTCCCCACCACAAGGTCGTGGAGAACCACTATATTGGCGAATGTGGATATGGAGGTATGGGGTGTTGGGGGGCTTGTATGGGCGTTATGAGAGGGAATGGGGCGAAGGGCTATCGGCAGGCATGAGGGGATGATAGGGGCGATGGTGGTGGCGAGATTAGGTAGGAAGATGTCGACACCCCAGAGACCAACACGCGCCGAGACTCCGGCCGCGCGCTGAAACAAGCGCGTTGCCTCGCACTGACCGGGCCGCCCACGCCAACCCCAGTATGGTTTGGTGTCCGGATGGGGTTCTCGGGAAGGACAGGCAGGTCAGCGGTACGGTGTCAATTCCTGTGCCGCGAACGGAGGTCCAGTGGGTGCCTTCGGCGTAGACTACCCTTGTGGCATCTTGGTTCGAGTACAGTCCGACCCCGGGAGGCCAGAACATGAGTTCGCACAGGGCGTTGCTTGTGCTCGTCTCCGTCGTGATCGTGATCGTACCTGCTCTGACGACAGCCCAGGTCGGCGAGCGGCACCGGGTTATCTTCGTCAGCGACCGAGATGCGAACATGGAGATCTACTCCATGTGAGACAACGGTGACAGTCAGACCAACTTGACCTTCAACGAGGCGGACGATGTCTTCCCAGCCGTCTCCCCGGATGGCACGCACATCGCCTTCACCACGGAGCGCGACGGGAACACAGAAATCTACGTGATGGATCTCAACGGCGATGACCAGACGGACCTCACCTTCACCGAGGATGTCAGCGAAGGAGCCCCCGCCTGGTCCCCAGATGGGACCAAGATCCTCTACGCGCGCCACGGCGGAGACGAGCAATTCGATATCTGGATCATGGATGCCAACGGCGATGACCAGACCCCGCTGACCTTCGGCGAGGGCAGCCACCGGGACCGACAGTGGTCTCCCGGCGGCGAGTGGATCCTGTTCCAGAGCTTCCGAGACGACGCGCCGCAGATCTACAAGATGCGCAAGAACGGCGACGCGGCGATGCCACTCACCTTCGTCGAAGACGGCTGCGGGATGGCGAGGTGGTCGCCGGATGGCGAGTGGATCGCCTATGTGAGCACACAGACGGGCGATCCCGAGATCTTCCGAATGCGCAGTAGCGGCGACGCCCAGACGAACCTCACCCTCAGCGAGGGCACCGATAGCCACCCTCGCTGGTCGCCCGATGGCTCCCAAATCGCTTTCATCAGCGAGCGTGACGGCAACTCCGAGATCTACGTGATGAAGCCGAACGGCGACGGCCAGATGAACCTGACGCTGAATGAGGCTGCCGAGGGCTCGCCCGAGTGGTCGCCGGACGGTGCGCGGATCATACTCACCTCCGACCGGGACGGCAACACCGAGATCTACACGATCAACGCCAACGGCGAGCCGCCGCGCAACCTCACCGATGCCGACACGTGGGACCTGATGCCCACGTGGGGCCCGAGGATGGTGGCTGCCCCCGTGCCCACCCCCGTGCCCACCCCCGTGCCCGCGGTCGTTGGTACCCAGTCGCCCAAACTGATCTGCTTCGCACGCATTGAGCAGGTGCCAGATGGCGTACGGGACATCTCCGAGATATTCGTGGTGAACGATGACGGCACGAACGTCCGTCAGGTGACCCCCCGCAATATGTACGCCCGGGACCCATCGCTGTCGCCCGATGGGATGCAGGTCGTGTTCAAGAGGTGGTTCCCCGCTGGTATCTTCGTCATCAACGTGGACGGTAGCGGTCTGCGGGATATCCCCATATATGCGCGCGCGGGCGAACTCGAAAGCCGTCCTGAACTCCCCTGCTGGTCGCAGGAGGCGCTGGTAGCAAGGTCGAACTTATCTTTGCTCACGTCGACGCCGACGAACAACTCGTTGCCCATTGAGTTCACTCCTGGTTTTCCCGTTGGCCCAGCCTTG
>JALGSS010000173.1 GCA_029821745.1 Candidatus Zipacnadia bacterium | reverse complement strand
ACCGCCACTGCTCAGGCTGCCCTCTGCAAGCTCGACAGGAAGACGCTGACGAGCCCTGCCTTCGAGTACGCGACGGTGAACCTGTCAGACGCGCAGCCGCTCGTCGTGGCGAAGACCGGCGGTGGCATCCTCGCCTGCTCCAACAGCGTCGGCCGGGGCCCGGGCATCCTCACCACGCCACCGTGGCGAGCAAGGCGAGCAACTGGAGCCCAAGTGGCTGAGGGCGTCACGACGGTAACGCTCACGGTTCCGGCCGGGGATGTGCGGATACTGCATGTCACAGCAGCACGATGAGCGGCGCTCCGCATGGGAGTTCGTGAGGTGAGGAGATCAATGAAGGCCGTGCGGATCCACGAGTATGGCGCGCCGGACGTACTCGTCTACGAGGACGCGCCACGGCCCGAGCCCAGGGATGATGAGGTGTTGATTCGTGTCCACGCCGCCGGGGTCAATCCCGCTGATTGGCAGATACGCTCCGGCAAGCGTTTCGTGCTCGATGAGCCATTCTCGCTCACCATGGGCTTCGACGTGTCGGGAATTGCCGAAGCGGTGGGGAGCGACGTCGACCACTTCCAGGTGGGCGACTCGGTGTACGGCATGTTGGGTCTCGGAGGAGGAGGAGGGGCTTACGCGGAGTATGTAGCGGCCCCGGCCGTAGACCTCGCGCACAGGCCCCGGTCTCTCGATCACGTCCACGCTGCGGCGATGCCGGTGGTTGCGCTCACTGCGTGGCAGGCCCTGTTCGACGCGGGAGAGCTCTCAGCAGGGCAGACAGCGCTCATCCACGCCGCGGCCGGGGGCGTTGGGCATATCGCGGTACAGCTTGCGAAGTGGAAAGGAGCGCGTGTCATCGGCACGGCATCGGCCCGCAATGAGGGCTTCCTGCGCGAACTCGGCTGTGATGAGGTCGTAGACTACAAGACGACGCGCTTCGAGGACGTTGTGCGGGATGTTGACGTGGTGCTGGATAGCATTGTTCGAGATGCTGACGCGGCCATTGATACCGTCGCCGGAGAGACGATGGAGCGTTCCTGGAGCGTCCTGAAGAGGGGCGGCATTCTCGTCTCCGTCTGCGCCAAGCCGTCCGCCGAGACCGCCGCCACCCACAGTGTGCGTGGCAAGTACGTGCTCGCGCAAAGGAATGCGGCGCAACTGGGTGAGATCGCGAAGCTTGTCGACGCCGGGCGCCTCGAGCCGACCATCGCCGCTGTCCTTCCCCTCAGCGAAGCGCGGAGGGCCCACGAACTCAGCGAGCGAGGTCATACGCGAGGGAAGATCGTTCTGTGGGTGGCGCAGTGATACGTCGTCCGTCTGACAGAGCACAGGGAGACGCCAACATGAGAGGCGCATTGACGACAACACTGACGCTCGCGCTGCCGGCAATGAGTTGGATCGCCGGCGCTGACACGTTTCACGTCAGCCTGCAAGGCGATGACGGCGCCGACGGACGCAGCGAGGCGACGGCTTGGCGGACCATCAATCATGCGGCAAAGGTTGCCCGGGCCGGCGACACGGTCAGGATCGAGGGCGGGGACTACGGCCCTGAGCACGTGGTCATCAGCAACTCGGGGACCGAGGAAGAGCCCATCGTGTTCGAGGGATACGACGGCACGCCGGCGATCGATAGGCAGGATCGAACTGGAAAGGGGATCGTGGTAGACGGCGGCAAGCATGTTGAGCTAAGGAACATCAGCGTCACCAGATACGCATGGGGCGTCTTCCTGACCGGCGCAGAGCACGTCGCGTTGGACAACATCACCGTGAGCAACCTGGGAGGAAGCGGCTATAGCGGATGGGGCATCTATCTGCGAAGCTCCCATCATTGCGTGGTGCGCAACTGCACCGTCACAGACGCGAGAGCCGTGAACTTCCAGGTCTGGCACTCGAATCACAACCTTATCGAGAACTGCAGCTCGTACGGGGTGGAGGCAGGCAACGCTGTTGACTACTACATAGTGATCGGGTACTCGCATGACAACGTCGTGCGTGGCTGCGTCACCCGCAACAAGCATCTCGAATCCAAGTCACACCCCGGGCATGGTATTGGGATCAAGGACACCTTCTACAGGGGCAAGTACAGCGGCGAGCACAGCTACAACAACAAGATCATCAACTGCGAGACACACGGACACGGCGAGCATCTGTGGGTCGCGCATTACGCCCATGACAACGAGTTCATCAACTGCACCGCCCACAATGGTGACTTGAACCCCTACCACCAATGGAACCACGGGCTGGTCGTCAGGGATGGGGCCCACGACAACGTCTTCAGGAACTGCGCGGCGTTCGGCGTGAGGAGCGGCGCATCCTTCCAGGATTCAACTGAGACGCCGGAGACAGCGATTCAGAGGGACAACACCTTCCTCAACTGCATCTTCGATGTCACTGACGCCGGAGTGTACTTCACCAATGCCAGGGGAAACGTGTTCCGACATTGCGTTATCATGGGAGCCAGGAGACTGTTCGGGTCAAAGGGTGAGAACGACAGCGCTCTGGCGAATTGCATCGTCACGAACATCCCGTCCCTAGGGTCGGACAAGCCCACCATCACGTATTCCGACTTCTGGAACTGTGGCTTTGACATCCCCCCCGGGGTTGGGAACAGCCAAGCCCACGATCTGGGGTAACAACGCCCGGAAGATACCTCGTCTCGAGACAATCAACGCGCTGTTTGGCGGAAACAAGGTCATTCTCGGCGTCATCAACCACCGGAACGTGTTTCATCACGAGGACGTCGGGAAGCCCATCGCGGCCGGGGGCAAGTACGTCAGTTCGTGGGAGCCCCCATATCCAGGTGTGTGGCGGATGACCGGCCGCGTGACCGACGGGCAGTCCGAGTACTACCCTGACAGCGGCACGCCGAACGAGTCGGCCCCCCGCCTAGTGCGCTCGGGACAGGTGGATGGCAAGCAGTACACGAGCACGGTGCTGGTGAGGCGAGGAGCGACTCGCCCAGCGCATCACCGTGGATGGACGAGCCGCCGAGGACGTGCAGGTGGCCTGCGACAAGGCGGCGGAGGCGGGCGTTCCCGTGGTCTTCTTGCCCGCCGGGGAGTACGTCTTCGACACCGAGGTGAAGGTCCCGCGGGGCCTCACGGTGCTCGGCGAGGGTGTCCCTCCCGAAAACGCCATCTGGCCCCCAAGCCATCGTGGAGTCGCGCTGAACTCTTGATTCCCCATGACCCGATAGCCAGTTCAGGGCGCGGCCAGGGCATAAGCAGACGCTGGTGGGCGAGGCAAAGACGCCTTGGGGGCCTGTTCCTCGGTGTCCAGGCACGACGGTCAGGTGAGGGGGCGGGCCTTCGCGCGCCGAGCGTCATCAAGGTGCGGTGTTGTCAGGCGGCCCGTCGTTCGTAGTGATGGTGCAGGCCGCCGACTTCAGCAACCTCCACAATTCCACCGGCCTGTGGCGGGTAGTTCTCCACAGTGGACTTGGCCACGTCGATCCCGATCTTCCCCAACTCCCCGACGATGCGTGGCGCTCCCCAAGTCGGGTTGGCCTGCGACATCCCGCGGATCAGCTTCCTGACTTCCACGGGCACGCCTGGCCGCCCCGGTCTCCGCCGGCGGCTCACCCTCGTCCAGTGATCCCGGAAGCGCTTGCGTTGCCATGCGATGACGGTGGCTGGCTTGACGAAGACCAGTGCGTCCTGCCAGCCGGACCACACTCGGGAGAGCCAAGCCCAAAAGATATGGTCGGGGGGCTTGATGCGTGGCTTGGTTCCTCCTCGCTGGTAGTCGGTCAGCTGGTGCCGCAGGGCGAGTATCTCCAACTGCATCGACAGGCGGCTGCGGAAGGGAAGCAGGAGTAGGCCGAGGAAGGGATGAATTGAGGTCGTCAAGATGAGAAGCACCATCCAGGCCGTCGAAGGCAATACTGGATAGTGCTGTTTCAGCAGGCATGGGGCGCCTCCCTGCCGTGGCCGAAACCCCAACAGCCCCAAGCGCTACGAGTTTTCGGGAAGGACAGGAGGGACTGTTGAGGGAGTTCATCGAGGAGCACTACCACGTGGCGCGCCCACACCAGGGATTAGGCGTTGACACCCCGATCCCGACCGAGAGCCCGCCCCACCTCGACGGCCCGACCAAGCTTGTCGCCACACCTGTGCTGGGAGGGCTGCATCGCCGCTATGAAAGGCAGGCGGCGTGACTGCTTGCCGCTGGAATGGGATTTCTCGGGGGGACAGCAGGTCATAGGCACAATGAAAGCGCGCCCGGCATCGGTAGCCAGGCGCGCTTGTCTCGTCATCGGATGCGGCTATTCGGCGCCGCTCGGCGGCAGCGGTTCAGGCATCGGGATGGGCTCCGGCGTCGGCATCGGAAGCAGCCGGAAGTTCACCCTTATAGTGTCACCTTCGGGAACGATGACGGGGCGACGCTGCGGCCCAAAGCCCCATGCCCAGCAGTGTACGACGCGTCTGCCTGCCGGGACCTTCAGCTCGTAGTAGCCCTCGTCATTCGTCCGCGTGGAGAAGACCTGCCACCTGATGTCCGGCGGCATGAACTCGGGCTCCCCGCCTGGCTCTGAGCCTTCCCCGTCTTCGGCCTGAAGAGCGCCCGCTGTCGGGAAGTCAACGCCCGCGGGAATCTCAATGGGCTCTGGGGGCGAGCCGTCAACCGGTCCGGGCCATGGCGGCGCCCAGGGATCATCGACGATGACCTGGATTAGCGCGCCCTCAATGGGTTCGTAGTTGGTCTCGGGGTCGGCGTTCACCACCGTCCCCGCAATCTTGCCAAACTCAGGGGTCACCACAGGTCGCAGCCTGAAGTCAGCCACGGAGGTCTGTCCGGGGCGCACGAGCACGAACTTGTGCGCGGGGTAGAATCCGGGAACGACAACACTGACCATGTATGGTCCGGGGAGAACGTTCTGCATGAGGTAGCTGCCGCTGCGATTGGTGAAGGCGCTGTAGGTACGACCGGGCGGCGGCGGGTAGATCAGTGGCATGGAATCGGAGCTTTGGGCGCTCGAGACCGTGCGTCCTTCGCCACTTTCATCCGCGATCCAGTACAGGTCGGAACGAGCGATGACCTGGACGCCACCGGCGGGCATCAGACCACCATTCTCCCACTTCAGCACCAGCCCGGCGATCTGCCCGCGCGGGACGGGGCGTATCGGCGGGATCTCGGAATCGACGCCGGGCACAACGTTGAACTCGGCGCGCCCGCCGCTCATCCCATCCGGACCCAGGACGTCGAGCACATGAGGCCCCGGCGGGATGTTCGGGATGCGGAACGTGCCGTCCGGTCCGATGGGCGATGGAACCCTCTGGCCGTCGAGCACCAGTTGGAAGGTGTCGGGTGCCTCCCCTTCGGTCTCAACTATGCCGCTCGCGGTCCCAACTTCAGTCGTCTCAGCAGGTGGCGTCCCTCCGTCGCCTCCACAACCGGCGAGCAACCACATCAAGCTGACGGCAACGCACAGGTAAAGCCCATGCCTTGGCATGGTAGACACTCCCTGCGAGATCGCTAGGTTTGCCATCATTTACAGCGGTGTTGCAGCAGACGGACAACAGCAGCTTCCCGGCGGGCTTCCCGCTTGCCCAGTCGCCGGCCCTGGAGATGCGCCAGCACATGGTCCAGTCGGGCATGTTCCGCCATCAGCAACTGTCTGGCTTGCTCGCGCACCTTCCCGGGTAAGTCCTCGTCAGTTAGGACGGCAAGCAGCGTAGGAACGTTCCCGGGCTCCAGTACTTTCCTCGGCAGTTGCTGGAAGTGGTGCGCGTATACCGGGGACCCGGGCCTGCGATGGCTTGTGAGGACCTCGATGATGTCTCGCCTGTTCATCGCTGATCGTCTCTTTGGTCCGGGATTCCTCATATGGAACTGAGCGCCCCGGCGTTGGCTGAACTGACCATCTTGCTTCTTCGTTGCATGGAGCCGGCGGCGAAGAGCGTCGTGAATGTGCCGACAGACAACGCGATTCCATGCACCTCGCTGGACCACTCCTCGGAGAACACTGCCACCAACGCGTCCGCGAGCAGCTCGTGCCTCCGGGCGTCCGGCTGGTTGGTCGAGTCCGCCGGCAGCGTGATGTATGGGCTTCCCTGACGCCACAGGCGACACCACAGCGCAGACGCATCCGCCGGCGCGATCCTCCTCTCCAGCGCGAGCTGCTTCAGCCAGCGGACGTATGACCTCGGGTCCTCGTCGAGCTTCGTAGAACGCACACGAGCTTTGAGGTCATGGGGATTTGCCTCCCGTGGGTCGGGGCGCTCGCAGAGAATGGCCGGAGCATCCGTCAGCCTGTCCCCTCAGCGCCGTGCTCAGTCTGAAGCAAGATCACCTTCACCCGGCGGGGCTCAATGGCAATTTCGCATTCCCCGCCGGGCGGCCAGGGCCGCTTCGGGCGCTCGAACAGCGTCTCCGCCCGGACCTCCTCGGGGAGCTCCATTCTCAGCCGTCCGCTATCGGCCGGTCCGGCCGGGCCTGCCAGGACATACGCTCGATCCTCCAGCGCGCACCGCAGCACGCACACGCGATCATCGTGCTCCAGCTTCGGCATCCACTCCGGAAGCGCCTGCCCTGAGATGATTGCCGGAGCCACTTCCGACAGCTCCTTGGCCGAATCCAGAAGCCTGCCCAGGTACTCCGGGTCGCCACTGTGCCACTTCGCCTCGGAGTGCATCCAGTAGAAGATGCCCCGGGCGCCGAGAATTACAGGCATGAAGGTATGGTAGCGCTGCTCGTCCGCGTTCGGGGGCTCCCTGTCGCGGCAGGAGACGTTGGGCACGGCGATCCACGGCTTGCCCGGGCCCAGACGCGCTCTGTACAGCATGGCCGCCGACCGGCTCTCGCCGCCGGCGAGTAGCCCGTCCGCGTGCAGCAGCAGCCGCGTGTCCGGCTTCTCGAAGGGCAGGAACGGGTGCCCGGGGTCGATCTCGCGGAGGATTTGGCGGACAGCCGCCACGCGGTCCAGCGGCGTATGCCGCATCATCACCATCTCATCGGCATAGTAGAAGAGCGTGGCCGGATGCCTGCCGTATTCCTCGATCCAGGGCCTCAGCTCCTCGTGACGCCCGGTCTCCGCCAACGCCCTCGGCAGCTCAACCATCACATGGAATCCGGACGCCCACGCATGATCCAGATACCGCACGCACTTCTCCAGGTCAGTGCCGGAGAAGAGGTAGTCGTGGATGACATTGAACCCGTGCTCGGCGAGATCAGCCCAGTAGAGCGATCTTTGCTCCAGGACCATGCCATACATGCCAATGGGGAAGAATGGCTTGTCGCGATGGCGCAACACGGGGGCGTCGGCGAGGTCCGGCGCGCCGGCGATTTCGTCAGGCGAGAAACGGTGGATAGGCCGGCGATGCTCGGCGATCAGCTCATCGAGCGGCTCGTCCTCCCGCAGCAGAAGGGCGATGAGCTGCGAGGAGCCGTAGGGGAGCAAGGTCACCGGGATGCGCAACGGAGCCGCGGGATCATGGGTACCCAATGGCGCCAGGCCGTCCTGGGAATCCAGCCACAGCTCCAGCGACAGCCCCTCCCTCATCCCCTCGGGCACGTGCGAGCGGACCAGGAAGCGAGCGTTCGGCTGCCCGCTATCAGGGAAGATCAGGCTGTCGGTCGTGCTCTTGGGGTCGAGGCGAAGCTGGGGCCGCAGGGCCTCCAGCTCCTCAGGCGTGAGATCCGTGGCCCGGAAGGAGACGTCATCGTACCAGATGGTCACGGTCGAGCGGTTCTGCATGAGGATGACGGCCTCGCCCACATCGCCGATGTCTTTCGGCCTCGTGCCGCGCACGGACTCGGGAATGTGAAAGAGCCTGCGCTTGCGCACCCATCTCCCCATCGGAGCGTGATACCAGTTCCGGTACATGGGCCCCGTACCCGTGAGCAGTACGTCCGCCTCCAGCCCCGGCATCTGCTCACTTCGGTAGCAGTAGGTGAGTTCGTACACCGTGTCCGAGGCGATCTCAACATGCTGGATCAACCTGGCCTGCAGCATGCGGTCGGGGTTCAGGAACCGGATGCGCACGCAGCGCTCGCCCTCCGCAGCGCCCCGCTTCTGCAGCACCACCTCACCGTCGGCCCCAGCCATCTGCACGCTCCGACGCCAGCCGTCCGGGACGCCGTCGTCGTCCGCGTCGGCCTCGAAGCCCCCGTTGACCATGAGATCGGGGCCGTACTCGATGGCGTGCAGCGGCCCGGCGCACAGAACGGCGACTGCGGTGAGTACCCAGGATAGCGCAGCGCTTCGCATGGTGTCATTCCTGCCTTGGGCTGACCCGATAACGATGCAATTCTCCCTTGATCAAAGACACGCCTT
>JALGSS010000172.1 GCA_029821745.1 Candidatus Zipacnadia bacterium | reverse complement strand
GAGGAAACGGCAGGCGGACACCTGGGCAGGCAATCTGAGGTCATGGTATTGCCGACCAGTGAACATGGGCGATCACGGGTGCCAGTGGCTGCATGAAGGGCTGAATCTCGGTGCCCACTGAATCAAGTGCCGAGTGCCCGAAGTCGGTGGACTGCACCACCACTACGAACGAAGAGCTGCCTGAAAACACCGAGCGTTGATGATGCCGGGAGCGCAGAGAGCGATTGCTCACCTGATCCCCGTGCCTGCATACAGAGGTCCCCCTCGCCCAGGCCGCACTGACCATCCCAACGACTGTCGCCGGACCTCGCAGCGGAGCCGCAGGCCCCCAGTTCGTCGGTCGGACGAGAGCGTTGGCCCCGACCTCAAGATGCTTCAGCGGTCAGATGGAGTTTTTGATAGGGACAACATCCCACTACCTTGAGGAAAGTCTACTGTGGCTGTCGAGAATTCATTGAGAAACCCATTGCGAGTGTAATAAACCAGAGTTGTTGCTTGTGTTCTGTACCGCGGAGAGCTATAATCTGAGTGTGAGGCAGCCACTAACCTCAATAACAGTCCTAACAATGGCAGGAGAGGATGAGTAGTATGAGGCGCTTGGGTCATGTCGGACTTACAGTAGCAGTGGTCTGTCTCTTGGTTGGCTTAGCGGGCTGTGGTAGCGGTGGCAATGGCAACGGGACCCCAACGGGCACCTCAACTGTAGTGGGGTATGTAGGCGCCACGGCGGTAACAGCGCAGAACGGCGGTCCGCCGCCGTTGCATCTGCTCAGCAATCTGCCTGCCGAGCCTGTGGCGATGGCGTTGGTCAAGGTCCAGCATGGCTCGGATACCCTCGAGGTGCGGTCTCTCCAGAACGGTTACTTTGCTGCCGAGGTCCCGGCTGGCGCGGTGACGGTGACCGCTTACCCCCCCGAACTCCCCGAGGGTGAGCAGGCCCAACACTCCACTTCCGCGCCTGTCAACGTGACCGCGGTTGACGGGCAGGTCACTGAGGTAGATGGCACTACGACTGGTACTCCGCCGACCGTACGACCTGCCGACTTCATGCCTTGCCACCTGGGGGATAAGAAAGTCACCTGGCTGAGTGGCTGGGAGGAAGGGGTGGCCGACCATGGGCCGCACGCAGATTGGATATTCCTTGTCATAGGAACGACGGCAATAGACGGAGTGACGGCCTACGTTATGGCTGATCCAGTCGGCGTGACCCCCGGTGTGATTGCGATGCAGGCTGGCGCTCCGCGGATAATCGCCAATGGCAGCTCCATCCTACGCCCTGAAGCCGATGGCTCAGTTACGTTGTACGGTGTCTGCGAGGTCGTCCAGAATCCAGACGACACCTATGAAACCATCGGGACCATGGTGAGCCCACCTATGGTGTATCCGGTGATGAGTTTGGGCAAACAGTACACCCTGACCTCACCCACCACCACTGCCGACTGCCGAACCATAGCCGTTGACCTGATCCCCAACTTCTCACTGGCAGACCTGCACGAGCCTGGTCGCGAACACGACCTCGAACCGTGTCCCGACGGGCCCATAGTCTGGACGGCGAGGCTGACAGGCATCGGCGTCCCCGTGACCACCCCTGCGGGCGACTTCGCAGACACGATCGTGCTATCTGAGACCAATGAGAGAACGCTTGGTGGTGTCATCGAAGCGCAAGCATCCCAGATGATATATGCGCGAAACGTTGGCATAGTTGCGATGGACATCGTTTACGTGCATCGAGATGTGGGCGAGCCCAGCGGCACCGGGCGCGTAGTCGCGTGGAGTGAAGACCGTTTACTCTACGCCCGTGTGGGCGGAGTCGAGTACGGCACGGCACCATAGAAACGTGCCCGAAAAGCGCTTTGGTCTTGACCTGCCCCCATGAACGCTACCACTGCTTATGCGGTGCTTGGGCTTCCGCCTCGTGCTGGTCTTCGCGCCCTTGTCCCTCTCGAAGACTCGTAGCGCCTGGGGCCGTGGGCCTCCGCGGCCTTACAGGGCAAGGTCTGCGTCCCACGGAATACCCACCATTCAACGCGACCTGTTGACCGCTTGGATGGTGCTTTCCTCGTTGGTGATAGCTGCTCGTCTGCTTCTCGCTCTGCTCACCCTTCCCCTACGCAGCCGCCTGTCGGTGCAGCTTGAGATACTGGCGCTGCGCCACCTGCTGAAGATGATGGTCAAGCAGGTACGACTAGCTCCAACTCGAATGGAGTTCGAGTTGTATGACCACCCGACCGTCATTGAGGACTGGGACGACGGTCCTGAGGGGTGGTTCCATGAGAGATTGTGTTGGCTCCCCCTACTGGACGATCTTCGCAACTGGATGAGCAGCGAAGAGTGCCGGGAGTTGGCGGCGGTCGTGTGACTGCGGTCGCGCAGCCAGACTGCGGCGTCAGCCCCAGCGACGTGGTGACCCAGTGCCCAGATGGGGTTTTCGGGAAGGACAGGCATACAGGGGTTTCTGGGAGGGAATGATGAGGTGGGCTTGTGTGGGGCTGGTTTCGGCGATGGTGCTAGTGAGATCTGCCAGACGTGACCTGGCACGTTAGGTCACAGAACTCGCCGAGGCGCCAATCGAACCCCGAAATGGACGCATTGCCCCACACCGACCGGGCGACCTACACTGACCCCAGGATGGTCCGGCGTCCAGATGGGGTTTTCGGGAAGGACAGCCCGCTGCTGCAGGGCGGGGTCCCGCGCCCCGCCAGTGCTCACGCTCACTCCGTGAGGACGTATCCTCTCGGATTGCTCGGGTCGAAGTAGGTGATGCCGCCATCGCTGCCGAGGTAGAGACGTCGGTCTCCCGAGGTCAGCAGCAACCACCTTCCCTGCCCAACCGCCTTGAATCTAACATGCCACACCCAACCAACCCAGCAGGGGGTCGGGTCCACATAGTCGGTTGACTGCCGCCATTGCGCAGACGTCCATGCAGTCGGCGCCTGGACCTGTCGCCACTGGCCTGCAGCGCTGTCGGCGAGGAATCCTACCCCTGACGGTCTTTGCACGAAGGGGTCTATGTCGGAGATCAGCGGGATCACCACACCGGCTCGGCCGTCCGTGCGCGCGAACACCACGTGGTCGCCCAAGCGCACGACCTTCCAGGTCGGGCCCCACTGAAGGGCCCCCCGTGGGGAAGCGCGTCGATCCTGACGCCCTGGCTCGGCCCAACGTATCCGGTCCCCGTGTATTCCTCTCCCTCCTGGAGCACCTGACCCTCGCCGATCACGCTGACCCTCGCGTCGGCGGGAGTGTAGGCAACGAGGACGCCACGAAAGACGAAGTCGTCGAAGTCGCCCTGCCACTTGGACGAGTGGATGGTCACGGTCTGGCTGGGCATCACGACGCCCAGCCCGCACAGGGCCGAAGTCCAGGGCCTCCTGTTGTCCCTGGGCCGGATCTCCCCAAGCTGCATGTCGCCAATGGTGACTACGCCGGACTCGGCGTCGTCGGGCATGTTCCCCCCGACCCCGTACAACATGTCTATCTGGATGGAACACTGGATCGGCCTGTCGGCCGCGAAGGCAATACTCCACTTGGGCCCCACAACTGCGTTCTGCGCCACTATCTCCTGGTCGGTCGAGCCACTGAATTGCCCATTGCCGATATGGTAGGTCCCCGTGTCCAGGTATACCCGTCCCTGCGCCCATGCGCACACGACTCCTGACCCCACCACGAGTACTGCCACCAGCACCAGCACCAATACGGTCTGCCTGGACATCGCCCCATCCCTCCCTCTCTCCTGCCTGGTCGTCCCCGCGATGTTTGGCACTACCTAAGTCTTCGACATGCGCGAGAGGAGTCCTGCCGCTCCCTGTCCGTATCGGGAACTCGTATCGCCTGGGGCCGTGGGCCTCCGCGGCCTTGCAGGGCGAAGTCTGCGTCCCACGGAATACCCACCACTCAACGCGACCTGTTGACCGTTTGGGTGGCGCTTTCCTCCTTGATGATGGCTGCTCGTCTGCTGGTCTGAACCCCGTATCCTAGTGCCAGCCGCAGCGGAGGCAATTGCCCGCGGATGCCGCAATGGACAAGCAAGCAGGCCGCCCCTCATGGAGGGGCGGCCTGCGGTATTCGCGAAATCAGTGGCTCCCCCTACTGGACGATCTTCGCAACTGGATGAGCAGCGAGGAATGCAGGGAGCTGGCCATGGTGATCTGATTCGCTTCTCGGCTCAACGCTTCCGCGGCATCGCTATCGATCCTCCTGGAATCACCATACTCCTTCAGCCACTCTCGTTCCAGGTGGCCCAATATACGGGGGTTCCGACCAGGTCACTGCGTCCCTGCGAGGTGGACCCGGTACACGTGCGATGTGCACGGCCCGTAGTCGTCCATGATCATACCATCCGCAACGTCTATGCTTCGTCCCTCAAACAGCACCTCCGCGCTGCCCTTGGCCGGCAAGCCCTCCACACTCAGTTCCACGCGCCCCGCATCTGCATCCTCGGCATTGACCGTGATCAGGTACAGGTCCTGGCCATCGCGTGCCGCGAGCCCGTGCACCATGTCTCCCGGCCCGGCCAAGAACCGAACGCCCTCATTGGCCGGTCCCAGCAGCACCGAGCTGAGCGCCTTCACCTCGGCGACCAGTTCCTTCATCTCCGCCCACAACTCGGGGTGCTCGCGCACGCTGAAGCTGCCGTCGTTGTAGGTGTAGTACACCAGCCCGTTCGCCCCGTGGACCAGCGCCTGATACGTCATCGAGCGTTCCTCCGCGGGTGAGGGCACCTCCCATGAGGAATACCCACCGAAGCACTGCGGCACGACCCAGAGCGGCTTGCGCCCCTCGACCGCGTTGCGGGCACGGTCCACGCACCTGCCGACAGTCGGCAGGACGTGATTGCCCTTGCGCACGGGGTATGGATCCAGCGAGAGCACCTCTGTGACCGGCGCGTAGGTGGTGTACTGGTCGGGGACGCAGAGCGTGGTGTAGGTGACTCGGCTGGGATCGATCGTCTTGATGGCGTCGATCCGCCGCCGGACCTCTGCGGGCGGGACGCCGCCGCCATCGGGCTCGTCGCCGGGGTTCCACGCCAGGACCGCAGGATGGTCCTTGAAGCGCTCGACCGTCTCCATGTCTCGGAGCCCCTCGACGATGATCCGGATGCCCAAGCTCTCGGCCTCGTCCAGCACCTCCTCGAAGTCGCTGAAGTCCTTGCAGCCGAGGTGCGCGGTGTTGAATCCGGCCGCCGCCAGGTCGCGGATACACTCGAGCACCTGCTCCTTCTCGAACCGCCACGTCACCATGTACATGCCCAGGGGAAAGAACGGCTTGCCGTCTACGTAGCACACGTTGTTCGACTCAATCCGCACCCGCGGCTCTGGGTGCAGCATGACCGGCGCGCTGGCATGGTACTCGACGCCACGCTTCCCTCTCAGACGTGCGATGAGTTCGTACTCGCCCGGCGGCAAGTCCGCCAGCGGCAGCTCTGCCGTCAGCGTGGCCTCGGGCGACTGGACGACGATCTCTTTCCCCTCTTGCTCGTCACCGACCAGTTGCAGCGACAAGCGAGCACCCCGCAGGCTTACCGACGGGTCCGGCGCCAGGCTGATCTCGGGCTTGGCAGATATGTAGTGTGGGTAGTGGTGTCTGGTGGCGAGGTCTATGGTGATAGGCTCGGGGATGGTGAGTGAGGCCATCGAGTTGAGGAAAGTGCCGGCGGCTTCGTTCGCGACGGAGAGCCCGATCGAGTGCGGCCCGCGATCGGTGGTCTCGTAAGCCAGTTCGAACCGGCGTGTGGCCCCCGGGATCAGGCTGCCCTGCACCTCGTGCGTCATCTCGGGGTCGTCGGCATGCTGAACCGTCAGGCTTACTACAAGGTCCACCGTATCCTCGCTCACGTTTGTGAGCTCCACCTCTGCCCGGTTGGGTCCAGGCGCGGCGTCGCCATACGCGAGCTGCGTCACCTCCACGCCGCCTCGGCGGGCCTGCGCGCAGGTGTAAGCATTCTCCAGGAGGCCCCTGCCGAGAGATTCTGGCTTTCCGCCGCTCATCCTGAAGAAGCTCGTCGCGACGAGCATACCCGCCCCCACCGACCGGTACGCCAGCAGTGGCTTGTCGTCGTAGCACATCACGGGCGTCTGCCAGCCGGGGCCCAACTCGTCCATGTGAGCCCAGTTGCCCTTCTCGCGCATGGCAGGCCGCAGATCGTTCGGGCATCGCAGGAGGGCGCTACCGTCATCAAACACGCGGGCCTTCGTCTCTGGGGATGGCCTGAGATGCTCGCTGCACAGTGCGTGGATCATCTTGAAGGTGGGGTCGATCTGGCCGATCCACTTGCCCAGCAGTTGCGGGTATGAGGCGTCCGTGCAGATCACGATGCCGCCGCGCTCAAGGAACGCCAGCCACTCGCTGGAGTAGGGAGCGAAGTTCTGGGGGTTCTCATAGTTGCTGACGCTCGAGCCGACCACCACGTCGAACTCGCCCAGCCGCGCGGTCAGATCCTCGGCCTGCGTGTTCTCGAACTTCACGCACTGCCAGCCGAGTACATCGAAGGCCTCGTCATGCTCCATCATGAACGACTTGGAGCCGCCGCTGAACCCACTGTACATGAACGCTACCTTGACGGGCTCGGGGAACTCCGCGCGAGCACCCGTGCACGTCAGGACGATTGCGCCGCACGCTAGCGCTGAGAGAACATGACGTGACGCCATGATGCCGCCCTTCCTGCCGGGATATCCCATGCCCAACTGGTTGTCCCGGTCCTTGGCTGAACAGCCATCCAGCCACTGTCGGTCTTCACCAGTCGGTCCCGGAGGACCTGCTGTTCGTCCTGCGAACACCATACCGGTCTATGTGCGGTCCTTCGGGCGGCTGAGGGAATGCGCCTTCGCCAGTGGCAGGATATCTGCCCCACGCGTTGAAGGCGATCGCCGCGGGCGGCACCAGAACGGGGGCAATAGCAGACCGTCAAAGTACCGCATAGACACTGGTGGCACCTATGGGGGCAGGTCAGTGTTGGTCTGAACCCCGGATCCTGGTCCACCTGGAATGAGAGTGAGTGAAGCAGGAGGACTGGTGTCGATGAAGCGGAAGCGCTACACTGAGCCGCAGATAGTGTTCGCCCAGCAGCGCGCGGTGCACGGTTCCGGGTCCGGACTATCCCAGTAATGGGAATGCGCCCTCCAAGGAGCATTGTTAACTGATGCCATCAAAGACCGAGCTATTTCTTGACGACGAACTCATCGAGATGACGGCGAGTGTTACGCGGCAGATCCATCCGCCGAGCAAGCACCGGCTGAACCCCATCCTGCGGCCCGAGCACTGGTGGGAAGGTCAGTGCGTCATGCCGATTGCCACGCTGTATGATCCGGGCGAAGCACTGTTCAAGATGTGGTACCGGACCGGCCCGTTGGACGATCCGAGCGGCCTGATCGACGGCCATGCCAGCTACACGGCGTATGCGACCTCGGCCGACGGAGTGCACTGGGAGAAGCCACTTCTCGGCGCGGTGGAACTGGCCGGGCGGAGGGACCACAATGTCGTGATGCTCAGCGAGGGGATAGAAGCACGGCACAAGGGTCAAGGGAAGAAGCTATTCATCCGCTCCGTCATTCTGCACCCGGACCCGCGCGATGAGAGCGAGAAGTACGTCTGCCTGTTCTTCGATATGAAGAAGGTCGGGCCATACCTGGGCTACTCCGCTGATGGCATCAACTGGCGGCGCGAAGCCGAGCCCTTCTGGCAATCACTCACAGACGTGGGGGGGTGGGGGGATGACTCGCTCATCAGTCTGATCTACGACCCTCTCAAGCGCCGATGGGTCGTGTATCGGCGAGTCAACCCGCAGGAGAGCGAACGTCTCGTGGCGCAGCCGGGCGACGAGGACTGGCCGCGACCGGACCGCGGCATGCGCGTGATAGGTTACGCCGACAGCGCCGATCTGAAGCATTGGGAGAACCACCAGGTTATCATGGTCCCCGACGCCGATGACCCCGCCGATATCGAGTTCTACGGCCTATCCTGCTACAACTACGCCGACGTATACGTGGGCTATCGGCGCCGGGAGCCGGCAACATTGACGTTCAGCTCACGACCAGCCGCGACGGCATCCACTTCACGCGGTGCTGCCGCCGCGAGGTGTTCGTCCCGAGCGGGCCGCACAACTACTACGACCACGAGATCACCATGGGGCATCAGCCCGAACCCGTCATCGTGGATGACCAGGTGTATCTCTACTACCAGGCGTGCAACTACAAACACACTGAACCGGATATCCGCCGACCTCATTCCATCATCAGCGGCGGGTTGTGCACCTTCACGCGTGACCGCCTCGTGAGCCTGGAGACCGGCGCGCCGCCACTCTCTCGCGTGGTCACGAAGCCGTTCGTTGTTGAACACCCGAAGCTGTTCCTGAACGCCGCCACCTGGGGAGATGGCGCCATTGAGGTGGAGGTGTTGGCGCGCGACTGGCGGGTCATCGAGGGCTTCACGGCGCAGGAGGCGGTCAGCATCAAGGGCAACGCTCTCAACCACCCGGTGAGCTGGACCGCGAACGCAGATCTTGGGCGGCTGGCAGGGAAGGAAGTCCGCCTGAAATTCAACATGAGTGACGCACGGCTGCACGCCATGTACCTGGACACGGAGGAGCGGGCGCTGAAGCGTCTCCCACCGCTGCCGGCGACCGGA
>JALGSS010000171.1 GCA_029821745.1 Candidatus Zipacnadia bacterium | reverse complement strand
AGGCGCCCCGTTCTTATTGCCCCGGCGTCATCCCCCACCCGAGTGCGCCACGGTACCGTTTCACTCGCCCACATAGCGGAAGCGGCACCGCTTCTCGAAGGAGGGTGCCGCTTCATTCACGCCGAGCGTGTGCGTCTTGTCGGTCGCTGCGTCGAGTGCGTGGTTACGGGCGATTCGGAGGTGACGGCTGGACCCACATCGCGTTGTCGCTGTAGTCGTCAACCGGGATGTTGGCAAGACTTGACCACTTCACGTGCCCGTCGGTGTAGGCGCAGTTCGCACCCTCATTGTGATTCGGCTTCATGCCCTTGTGCCCGGCGTTCCCGCCGCAGCACGTCGGGTTGTACGGCATCCAGCGCAGACCGTTGCCTTCGCCGAACAGGAGCGTGCGGGACGGCTCCTGCAGCACCGAGAGCTTCTTCGGCGTCCAGCCAATGACGCGGTTCGTGTTGTACGAGGAAGCACTGCTGTCTGACGGCTTTTCCGCGCTCGGGCAGAAGTAGATCTGCTCGTTCTTGATGTACGGCATCAGCGCACGGCCGCCCTGAGCCAAGTCTCGTCGGTCCCAACAGGTGTTTCCCGTACCCCAGCATACGGCCATGCAGCGCTCATCGTAGTCCTGGACGTACATCAGCCAACCCAGAGCCAACTGCTTCAGGTTGCTCGAGCAGCTCGCCTGACGGGCCTTCTCACGGGCGCGGGCGAACACCGGGAAGAGAATCGCAGCGAGAATGGCAATGATGGCGATCACAACTAGCAACTCGATCAGCGTGAAACCCTTTCTCATAGCTTTATTGCTCAGCTCCTGTCATGGTTGTTGAAACGGCGCGTGACAAAGCATAACTTAATCTATGGCAAAACGCAAAAAAACCAGGGTTAGATAGAGTAATATTCTCGACGGGATGGAGAGTTGGAGAGACGAGGCGGCGGGATGAGACCTCCCGCCATTTGGGCTCGGGCCCCCGGCTGCCAGGGGCTTCGAGAGCTCAGCCTGCCGGGACGGGCTCTCCATTGAGCCGGCTTGTTCCGCGGAGGATCAGATTGTCGCGGAGGATGAAATGCTGGTCGTACCAATCCTTGTTGTGATGGTCGAAGGGCACATCCACGTCCAGAGTGTTGTTGGTGCTCCGCCGAAATGCTGTTCCCCGTCACGATCCAGCGCCGCGAGCGCCATAGTTCCAGCCCCACGCCGCAGTTCTCCAGGATATTGCCCTGGAACACGCCGCGCGGGTATTCCATGAACCACGCGCCCCGCGGGCAGTCGCGGAAAGTATTGCCGACCACCGTGATGTCCCGCAGTGTGTTCCCCTGCAGTCCACTCACACCATATCTGCACCGGGTGAAGTTGTTGCCCGTTACCGTGACGAACTTCGTCCCTGACAGAACGTGCACCCCGCCGCTCCAGTTCCCGGTCGTGCAGCCCATCCCGCACTCCTCGAAGTTGTTCCCGCTGACCGTCACATACTCCGTATCGTCTTCCAGGTGCACGCCTTGCACCGCGATCTTGTAGAAGGTGTTGCCGGTGATTTGCACCTGGTGCGCCCCGGCCATCCCAACGGCGAAACCTGACGTGCCGGAGTTGGGATCAGGGCCGGTGCCCTCGAAGATGCTGTCCGCGATGACCACGTTGCGGACGAACAGGCCCTTCTCCTTGTGCGGGAAGTTCAACTCGATGGAATCGGACCGGTTCCCCTTGAAGTGGCAGCCGACGATCCGCACATTCGCGCCCGAGCACTGGTTGTCCAGGAGAACGCCGTAGCCGCCTTTATACAGGTCACAGCCCTCAATAAGGATGTCGTTGACCTCCGGCGCGTTGGCATCGATGAGGATGGTGCCTCCCGTAATCGTCACATGTCGAAGCTGGACCTTCCTGGATCCGCCCGAGATCTGGACGGGCACACACCGAGGTCCTTCCCCAACCAGTGAGATGTCCCGCAGCACGCTCCCGCTCCCCATCCGGATACCCATCAAGTACGCGCCGGCGGCTTCCGAGTTGACCGCGCGGATCGTCGCTCCCGGCCCGGTCAATGTGGCGTTCCGTAGCGCCAGTGACCTCTGGATCACATACTCGCCGGGGGCCAGCGTGACGGTGCCACCCACCTGCGAGGCCTCGTCAAGCATCACCTGGATCTCCGTGCGGGTCGCTTCCGCCTTCTCAGCGTTCTCCGCGGCCCAGCCCACTGCCATGAGGCTCGCGACAGCGCACAACATGATTCTCAGTTGCATGCGCACCACTGGAGTCATCCCCTTTCGGAGTATCTCACGGGGGCAGTTTGCCGGCAGCCCGTGTGAACCCTTCCGCAAAGCGAAAGGCGCACAGTTTCAGCTCCGTGCGCCCTTCAAAGCGGTCTTGATGTCTGCTCGTGGGGGGAGCGTCGGTCTACCCCAGTCCGCCACCACTGTCCCGGATCCCGCGCTCCTCGGCGATCTTCTGCTGGTAGCCGCCGTCGCGGAACGCCTGCAACGGCTCCGGATCCAGGCCCATCTCCTCGCGTACGGTGTGCAGCAGCGGCCGCACATCCGTGAAGAATGCCTGCGAGACGATGTTCTCGCAGTCCACTATATTCATCTCGGCCTGGGCCTTCGCGAGGCGCTCTCGGTCAATGCACATCGCCTTCGCGTACGTGTACTGGATCGCCTCGACTGTCTGGATCATCGCCTCAATCTTCGGCTTCACATTGTGGCTCTGATCGATCATGTAGGCGATTTTCAGGTCCGGGTCGGCCGCTTCAGCCTTGACCAGTTCGTTGTAGATCAGGAACCCCTCGTACGGGTTCACAGAACCGAAGGTCAAATCGTCGTCCGCGTAGCGCGCGTTGTTGAAGTGGAACCCCGCGAGCCGCCCCTCGTCGATCAGCGTGGCGACGATGTGCTCGATGTTGACGCCCCGGGCGTGATGGCCCAAGTCCACGAGCGCCTTGGCGTTCGGGCCACACTTCTCGGCGAACTTACACGCCATTCCCCAGTCCGCAATGTCCGTGTGGTAGAAGCCCGGCTCGAACAGCTTGTACTCAATGCCCATGGTCATGGTCTCGGGCATCGCGTCGTAGACGGTCTTCAGGCAGTCCTCCACCCGGTGCTTGCGGTCGACGAAGTCGTCCATCCCCGGGTAGTTCGTCCCATCGGCAAACCATAGACTGAGGAAGTTGGAGCCCGTCTTCCGGCCGATCTCGACCGAGTCCAGCATGTGTTCCACGGCCTTCTGCCGAACTTTCGGGTCCGGGTGCGCGATGGACCCATACATGTATTCTTCCTGCTCGAAGACGGTCGGGTTGATCGCGCCCACGCCCACGCCGACGGACTTGGCGTACTCGACCACTTCGCTGATCTCCACATCGACGAAGTCCCACAGCACGTGGACAGCCACCCTCGGGCAGATTCCTGTGAACTTGTGCACCTGCGCGGCATCGGCGAACTTCTCCTGGTACGTGATCGCGGCTCCCGGTTGCTTGAAGGTCTTGAACCGCGTTCCGCCGTCCGCATAGGCCCAACTTGGCGTTTCCACATCCTGTGCCTTGAGCTTCGCCTTCACATCATCGACATCAATGCCGCGATCGGCGAGTTGGTCGCACAGAACCTTGTAGGCTTCCTTGATCTCGTATCCCATCGTTCGCTCTCCTCGGGGTTGTTGGTACAGCGCGTGTCAGGCACCGAGAGGTCTCCGTAGCTCTCTCTCATGGGTGCCTGGAGCAGGATTTCCGCCTAGTCCATGAAGAAGATCCGGTCGGCGTTCTCCGCCAGCACGGCCGCATTGTGCTCGTCCCCACCCTCGACGTTCGCGCTGATGAACACCGGAGGGGTCTGCCCGCTGTCCAGCAGGTTCTGGATGATCTGGCACACCAGCGCATTCACGACCGTGCAACCCAGGACCGTCGACAGAGGCCCGGACTTCTGTGGGAAGCCCTCGAACGCCACCGCGGCATCGCCCAAGGGCGAGCACGTGTCGATCACAAGATCGACCAGCTCAAACAGCCGCTTGCCGCTCTTGTGGCGCGACTCCACGTTCCGCGAGTAGTCCAGCGCGGTGATCCCGATGGTCGTGATGCCCATCTCTCGGGCGGTCAACGCCATGTCCAGCACGACATCATTCCGCCCCGAAGTGGATGCAAGAATCAACGCGTCACCCTCGGACGCCGGCGAGTTACTGAGCAGCAACTCACCTAGGCCCTCCAGGCGCTCAAGCTGCGACGTCAGCGTCATCGGGCGCACCTGCAAGTTCATGCCGTGAGGGTAGATCGGGTTGATTAGCATTAGCCCGCCGGTGCGGTAACACATCTCCTCGCACAGGATGAACGAGTGAGTGGCCCCGAAGGCGAACACCTTGCGCTTGCCCAAGATCGCCTCGGTGACGATCTCCGCACCCGCGTGGATCGCCTCGATCTGCGTCTCACCCAGCCTCTCAAGCCCCTCTCTGACAGCATCCACGTAGCGCTGTGCCGCCATCAGTATCCCACCTTGTCGCAGACCTCATGCTCCACCTGGTTGTTCCGATCGATGCCGCCGTCAATGTTGCCGCTCTTCCAGATCTGCGCCTGCTCTCCTCGCTCCCTCATCTTCTCCACGACCTGCGCGCAGATCATCCACATCATCATCGCGGCAGTGATCCCCGAAAGCGGGAACATCGGCACGTCATAGCCATCCAGCCACACGTGCCCATCGCCCAGAGGCGCACCGTTGTCGAGGAAGATGTCAGCACACTCGTACAGGCGCTTGCCCGACGGATGCCGTGATTCAACCTGCGAGGAGTAGTCTTCCGAGGAGATGACGACGACGGTGGCGCCGATGCGCTTGCACTCCAGCGCCAGCTCAACAGTCCCAGCGGATCGGCCGCTCACGGACCCAATCGTCACCACATCGCCCGCACGGATGTTGGACGCTTTGACCGCGAGGCGCACAGATTCCAGCGCAACATCGAAATCCGGGTCCCAATGCGGTCGGTTCTGCCGACTCTTCGGCACCGGGTCGTGTACTGAGAAGCTCCAACTCAGCGGCCGGATCATCATCAGGCCGCCACCCCGATGGATCAGCTCACGGTCGATGATGTGTCCGGTGTCATGCACATGCCAGGCCCCACCATTGATTCCTGAAGTGACGATGGCCTCCGCAGCCTGGTTGATCAGGTCAAGTTTCTCTTGTTCGATCTTGTCGAACTGCTCCCTGAAGCTGTTCAGCAGGTCTAGTCCGAGCACACGCTTCACTCCTGTTCGAGGGTCGATCTGTCATTGCGTGGCAGACAAAGCGACGTCCGCATGACTGTTGCCGTTGCCTAACTTCGCCACGAAGGGCTCCTGGGTCTCAACGATCCTCTCTAACAACGCCTGGTCCCACTCCACGCCGAGGTCGCGCAGAGCAAGAAGACAGGCCCCGATCACGGGGCGTACTTTCGGCTGGATAGGGCGGAGTTTCGGTGCTGCCCCCAGCGCAGTCTCCGACAGCGTCTCCCAGAAAATGCGCGATCCCTGGGCCACACTCCCCGTTGCGACCATAGCGCAATCAGCGTCTTCCATCTTGAGCTCGTGGACGACCTCGACGACCAGCTCCCCAAGTTCACCGGCGGCACGCCGAAGCATGTCGGCGGCCACTCGGTCGCCCTTCTCGGCCTCTTCGTCCACGAACTGCGCCACCGACGCCACCTGCGTGCGGCCAATGCGGTCGATGTACAGCAGACGGAAGACTTCGCGCAGATCCTTGACGCCCATCCCGCGGGGCACGGCCTCCACGAGCGAAGTTCGGCGGGACTCCGAGTACCCAGCGCGAAATGCCGCCCGGATCCCGAGAATCCCGATATGGTACGCGCTGCCCTCGTCGGCGATGATCGGGCCGTTGCCACCTTCGTGGCGCGAGTGACCATCCTCGGTTCGCCCGTACGCGAAGCTACCGGTACCGGACAGGACCAGGATCCCGTGCGTGGTCAAGGCAGTCGCGAAGCCCAGGTCCTGCTCGCCACAGGGCACGAACTGGTCGGCCTCAAGGGGCTGCTCGAGCCATTCATGCAGTCGCGCCAGAAGCCCCACGCCGGCCACGCGGGCAACCCGCATAGGCGAGCCGCCGGTTGCCCCGATGACCGCGTCGCGCATCGACTGGATCGGCACGTCCCGGCCGACATATAATCCGTGTGTCGGCCCACCTCTCCCCCACCCCAACACGGTTCCTGTCTCGTCCATCAGTACTGCATCGCACTTCGTGCCGCCACCGTCGACGCCTATCACGTTGTTCATTCAAGGGTCCGTTCAGCCAACCACGGTGTCATCGCGCTTCTGCTTCTTGTCTCGCTTCTTCTGGCGACGCGCTCTCATCTCGGCCTTGGTCTTCTTCTCCGGCTTTGATTTTCTCTGTCGATCTTTGTCTGCCACTGTTGTCTCCTCCTTCACGCCGAACGACTGGTCCCATTATACACGGGAAGCTTCCCTGCTCAAAGCAACGATTCCTGCACCCTCGGCAACGTTCTCTTTGCCTCGGGAAGGGCGTCCTCAACGAATGGCGAATTGCTCTGCGTCGCCACGAACACGGGCGTATAGGAGGCCATCCCCATGGGCAGCGATCGCTTCGATTTCGGGTTCTGGCATTCGCTGGATATCAACGACTGCGACGAGACCACGGTGGACGACTGGCACGGCGCCGGCATCACCGTCCCCCAGTCGCCCCGCTACCAGGACACTCCCGCCGACAAGGGCAAGCTGAAGTGGGTCCTCGACGCCTGCGCCGAACGGGGCATGGAGGCCATCCTCCTCGACCCGCGAACCCGCGTTGGGGGCAGTAGTTGGGACGAGAAAACGCCGCTGCCCGAGGACTACGCGGACGGGGCCGCCAACGCCCTGCGCGAGTTCGCCGACCACGCCGGCGTGCGCGGATTCTTCGTTCGCGACGAGCCGCCCAAGGGCAGTCTTAAGGCCGTGTGCGACGCCCATCGCATCATCCGCGAACTCGCTCCACATACGCTCCCCTACATCAACCAGTATCCATACCACGGCGACATCGACGGCCGATACGGCTTCGAGAGCTGGCCGGCGTACCTGGATCGGTTCGTCGAGGAGTCTGGCGCAACGCAGTTGAGCTATGACTGCTATTGCCAGATGATGGAGGGGCCTTTCGAGAACCCTCTATACTTCCAGAATCTCGAGTATATGCGCGATGCATCGCTCAGGCACGACATCCCCTTCTGGAATATCGTCCTCGCGACGCCGCACTTCCGCTACCGCGCGCCCAGCAAGGACGACATGCGCTGGCAGATCAACACCAGCCTCGCTTACGGCTGCAAGGGGATTCTCTACTTCACGTGGTACACGCCTCTCACCTGCAACTACCGGGATGCCCCCATCGATGCCCACGGTGAGCGCTCCGAGCGCTGGTACATGCTCCGCGATCTGCACCGTGACTTCCGGGCCCGTTTCGAGCAGGTGTACCTCGGCCTGAAGTCAACCGGCGTATACCACTGGCCCCAGGCACCGGACGGCTCAGAGCTCCTCGACGGCTCCGGCATCGTGAAGTCCATCCGCGGGGATCAGCAAGACGGGGAATTCGTCGTCGGCGAGTTCATCGACGAGAAGCAGCGCCCGTGGGTGATGGTGGTTAACCGCAGCCCGCGCCACTCCTCCCAGGCTCACCTGACCTTCCGCCAGGAGCCGAAGGCCTGGTACATGCTCGGGTATGACGGCCAAGAGGTGTTGGCTTCCGGAGACGCCCGGCCGTCGGGCGATACGCATGCGGGCTGCTGGCTTGCGCCGGGCTGGGCCGAACTGATCCGCGTGGAGTTCTGAGCAGGCGCAGCTTCCCGCAACCCGAGAACTGCGGCCGCCTGCCGTGCGGTGGCCGGACTACGAGACGCGGCCGCATCGCGTCGACGTATCCGGCCACGCCGTTGCCACCCTCCCAGCCAACCACCCAGCTTGCCGATGGTGCAGGCCACTGGCCTGCCACGCTCAGCGATCATGAACCAATGCCTCTCCCCCCCATTCCTCTCAGGAAGGGGGCCGGGGGGTAGGCACGACGACGCCCCCCGCGCCCACAGCCTTTACACCCTCGACGTTTCCCCGTTACGCTCCCGTTCGCGCCGCCCCTTCAGTTGGGAGCGCGGACGCCGAGACACATGTTGACCGACCAGCAATGACACTCACAAGTCCGATCTCCTGGCGCAGGAGGTGGACAGTGGACATGAAGATCCACACCATCCAAGGGATTACCAGCAGCGGACATGAAGCGCCGTCCCAACCGCGCACGCACACTGCGGCCGGACAGCGCCCAGCGGGTGTGACGCCGGCTGACGCAAGGCCATCCGACAAGCCAATAGACCACCTCATGCCTGGCGATATCACTACCATCACGGCGCTCAGGGCTCAGTCGGCGACCATCATAAAGGCCGGCCAGGACGAAGTCATCTTCTCCGCAAGAGTCGGCGGCGCCCGGCGGCAGTTCTCCGCTACGCGCATCAGCTTCGAGCACCTCCGCATCGTCTCGCTAAGGGCGGCTCAACGTCCTCCCAACGCCCAAGCCGACGACAAGGCCGAGACCAGCCGAAAGCCGTCCCGCACGGACCTGGCGGCGGCAGAGCGCCCCGCTGCAGACACCGAGCCCGCCGCGCAAGCGCGCGCTCAGCTACTCGCCCGATACAGGTTGACGCAGGGCAACCAGTAGCGAGCCAGCCAGAACCGTGAGAGCCGCGAGCCCGGTGTCGCCACCGGGCTCGCGGCTCTCATATTCGGGAGAATCGCCGGCTGTCTCAGAAGGCGACTTCCATCGCCCTGTACGGACAGGCGGCCACGCACAGTTCGCATGCGATGCACCGGTTCGAATTGAACTGCACTTCCCGCGTCTCAGCATCGATGACCAGCGCGTCGGTCGGACAAACATTGATGCACGCGCCGCAGTGCGTACAAGTCTTCTCGTTGCGCACGACTTCCTTCGACAGTGGCTGGACGGACACGCCTTGCTCCCGGGCCCACCGCAATCCCTTGTCCAGGTTGCCCTTTGTTCCCGTAAGCCCCATCACAAGCAGACCCTCGGAGTCCTGCGTCACGTCGGCTCGCAGGATGTTGAATTCGAGATGGAAATCCCGGATCAACTGCGACGTGATCGGCCTGTCCAGCAGTTGCCTGGGGTAGCGCAGAACCACTCTGCGGGTCTCCACTTACATCACCCCTCCGTTGACCGGGCGTTCCTTCAGTTGCCTGAACTTCTGGCCGGAATCTGCGGACGGCAGCAACTGCATTGGCTCCTGGATCAGGAACTCACCGTCCATGATCCAGTCTTTCAGGATCCCGGCGATCTCC
>JALGSS010000170.1 GCA_029821745.1 Candidatus Zipacnadia bacterium | reverse complement strand
CAAGCTGTTCGGCCAACTGGCGATCCCCTATACGAACGACACCGGGCGCACGGTGGCCGTCCGAGTCAAGGCGACTTTCACGGACCCGGAAGGGCTCAAATCCGAGACGGACGCGGTCGCGAACCTTGGGAAAGGCAAACGCGAACTGCTGATCCCAGTCTCTGCCGAGCCATGCGCCAGTGCCGACCTGGCTCTGGAGATCAGCCGGCGCAAGCCCCAGGAGACACTTAGTCTGACCCATCACCTGATCTCTCTGGACTTCCAGCCGGTCGACATCACATTCACCAGGCCCGCGTATCGTGACACCATCTACGCGAGCCTGCCGTCGTCCGAGATCATCTGCGATGTGAAGGTGAACCTCCCGCGCAAGGAGCTCAGGGGCGTCGAACTGCGCGCTTCCTTCAACGTTGGGGAGACAGAGCTCGCGGTGCGCCGCGTGAAGAGGCTCCGGGCGCGCGGGGAGACGACCATCGCCTTCGCCAGTGACAGTGTGCCGGCGGGCGAGTACAGCGTCCGTGCCCAGGCGATCAAGGATGGTTTGGTGATTGCGGAAGGCTCCCGGGCACTCCGGAAGCTCAAGCCGCAGCCGCACGAAGTGATCCTCGGTGAAGGCGGGCAACTGCTGGTGGACGGCGATCCCTTCTACCCGTGCGGGTTCATGGGAGCTTCCGCGACCGAGCGTCTCTCGAAGGCCGGCTTCAACGCGATCCACACGTATGTCGCCTGGTATATCCACCGCGACAAGGACCTGAACGCCTGGCTCGACGAAGCGCAGCAGCTCGGAATCCGCGTGATCATGGAGCCGTACCCGGGGGCGGTCGGCTTCCACGGATTCCGCGGCCGGGCGAAGGTCACCGATGAGGACCTGGCAGACATCCGGGAGTTCGTGAACCAGTACAAGTCGCACCCGGCTCTGCTGGCCTGGTACCTGTGTGACGAGCCCCGCGGAGGCGAGTGGCGAGGCAGCCTCAAGCGCGTCTACGAAACCGTCGCGGACGCCGACCCGTTCCACCCCGTCGTGGCGCTGGACAACGCAGCGTCGACGCTCGCCAAGCTGCAGAATTCGGCTGATATCCTCTGGATCGACCCGTATCCCGGTTTTGCGCGAGACGGGGGGCCCAAGAAGCCCCTCAGTATCGTCCGGCAGGCCATTCAGGACACACAGGCGCAGATCCCCGAAGACATGCCGCTATGGGTGGCTCCGCAGGCATTCAGCTATGCTGAGTGGGACAAGGCGCGCGAGGCCACGGAGCGCGCGCCCAACATGGCGGAGATCCGATGCATGCACTACATGTCCCTCGTGAGCGGGGCGGACGGCATCATCCCCTTCGCCTGGGCCTACGCGCAGCGCCACCCGAGCACGCTGAACACGTACCTCGATAACATCGGACCTGAGATGGCCTTCCTGACGCCGATCATCCTGCACGGCGAGGTCCTGGATGGGGCTCGTGTGCTCACGCGGAAGCGCGACGACGTGCAGATCAAAGCGTGGCGGCACGAGGGCTCGGTCTACGTGATCGTGGTCAACACGGTCCCGGAGGAGAAGCAGGTCCGCGTGGTTGTCCCTGGCCTCGGGGCAGGATGGGTCAAGATCCTCGCCGAAGACCGTCGCATCCAGGCGCTCGACAACGTGATCGTGGACACACTCGCGCCGTACGCGGTGCGCATCTACACCGACAAGCGACCGCTCGCGACCGGCACGCCGTTGTCGGTCATCGAGCGCCGCATCCAGAATGACGAAGCCGTGCAGGAAACCACCTGGTAGCCGCTGAAGACTCCGCCGTCGGGGTCGCGGCGGCTCGATTCGCTCAACTCACAGATTGATGGAGGAAGTCATGTCACAGGTGAAGGTTGCATTGGTCGGCTGCGGAGGGATGGGCAAGTCGCTCATCAGCCAGTTGAAGACTGTTGATGGCGCCGAACTGGTTGCCGGGGTCGATCCGTTCGAGACGGCGCGTGAGGCGTTCGCGGAGGAGTACGGCGTCCCCGTCTTCGAGAGCCTGACTGCGCTCCTGGCGGAGGGCAACCTGGACGCGGTGGTCGTCGCCGTACCCAACAGCGGCCATGCGCCGAACACGATCGAGGCCGCGCAGGCCGGCAAGCACGTGTTCTGCGAGAAACCAATGGCCCTCACCCTCGCCGACTGCCAGGCGATGATTGATGCCTGCGCCGACGCCGGCGTCAAGCTGCAGATCGGCCAGGTCCTGCGCTACCTGCCGGACTTCCGTCAGGCCATCGAGTTGGTAGAGGATGGCACGCTCGGAGTGCCCCTGCACGGCAGCATCTGCCGCTACGGTCCCCCCAAGGACAAGTGGGCCGACGGCCACTGGCGCGATGATCCGTCCGTCGTCGGGCATAACCTGTTCGAGGTGTCGGTCCACGAGATCGACTTCGCCCGTTGCATCTTCGGCAAGCCCGTCGCCGTCAGCGGCTGGGACATCTCCTTCGACCCGAAGAGCCCCCTGTGGGCCAATGCCACCACGGGCGTCATTGAGTTCGAGAGCGGGGCCATCTGCCTGCTGACCGAGGGGAACTTCAACGCCATCGGGCGCAGCGAAGTCGAACTGTCAGGCACTGCTGGATCGATTCGCTTCCATTGGGGGAACGACTTCGTGTTCAAGCCGTTCTCGGAAGAGGCCGAGGGCCTGGACGCGAAGAGCGGCGAGATCGCCGAGGGCGTGGAGAACGGCGTGCGCCGGGAGACCCGCGAGTGGATCGAGGCCATTCAAAACGACACACCGACCACGATCCCGGGCGAGGACGGCATGGCGAACATCGAGATCGCCCTGGCCATCCTGGAGGCGAGTAAGACCAAGACCCGCGTCGAGCTTCCCCTGAAGCGATAGGCGCCAAGGCGGGAGTCAGAACGTGTATTCAGTGGGTGCCGCGTCTGACATCAGGCGGCACCCACGTTGATTCATCGCTGCGGCGTCAGGCAACGAAGGTGCCCATCCCGAGTTTCGGGAGCTCCTCACGGGCCCGGGCCACAACCGCCTCGATGTCGGGCAGTTCCGGCCGCTGAACCGGCTCCCACGCCGCCACGAGTTCCTTCCACTTCGCGTTGGCCTGCAGGGCGATCTTGCCTTCCAGGCGCTCATCTGGCGGCGGGTAGTTGACAGTGCGGTCCATGAACTCGGGCATCCACAGACACTGCCGGAAACTGCGCGCAGTGTGCTCAATGCCGATGAAGCTGCTGCCATACTCCGCCGTGGCTTCGAGGATGCCGTCCATGCCGATCGCCGTGTCGCTCACATCCAGATCCCCATACATGTTCCACAGGGCGCCGTCGATCTCCAGGTCGATCAGGTACTGGACCGGTGAGAATGCCCGCCCGGCGTCGATCAACCCCGGGCTGCCGACCCGCGGCGCTTGACCCCGAGCGTTCGCGATGAACAGTGCCTTCATGACCTTCTCGACCGCGACCTGTGTGCCGGGCACCTTGCCGTCGACATAGCCCCATCCGGCGACTCCGACGCCGCCACCGTAGCGCTGGTCAAACAACTCGCAGATGCCGACATCCTGCCTCACGGGGTCCGGCCCCCCGAAGGAGCCCCGCGAGGTGCGCGGGTCGACGACGCCCGTGCAGACACCGGCACGGAATCCCGTGACCTTCGGCTGGATCGCGAGGCCACCGATCCAGCCGCCGAGGACCTCCGCCGCGCCGAGGACGATGGCCCCCGCCTGGGTCACCGGCGCCGAGAGGCCGGCGATGCACATGCTCCCGCCACCCACCACCGTCTTGCCATACTCCGGCGCAACGCGCATCATCTCGCCCATCCGCTCACTGATGCAAAGCGGCGAGGGAAGCCAGCCGCCTCCGCCGATGTACCGGGAGCGGTCACCGGTGAGTATCTCGCCGAACTTCTCGAAGTACGGGCTGTGCGCGGCGAGGAGCGAAACGGCGCTGATGGGCTTGTCCGAGTGCGTTGCGACAATTAGGAAGCTCTCGAGGGGCTCCAATAGTTGGTTGATGCCGACCACGGAGACGGCTGCGCCGATGCTCTTGACTTCCGGAATCATCTGCCCCAGCTTGGTCATGGCGATGAGATCTTCCGGGGTCGCATTCCTGGGCCGCGCGGTGTCGAAATCGTAGTAGACGGGAGCGATCTCAAAGCCCAGGCTCTGGGTGTATTCATCTCCGACCGTGGGGATGCCCCTCTGACCTACCAGGTCGCTGGTCTTCTGCAGCGCCACGGCTTCGTCGATCAGGTCATCGGTCAGATGCGCCCGGCGCTCGCCGGCGTCCACACGCGCACCCTTGCCGGCCAGCGCGTCGAGCATGCCCTCATGATGCACCCACACGCCGCACTCCTTAAGCACGCGCCTCACGTGCGTGTCCAGCACCTCCGCCTTCTCTGGGTCTACGACGTACCAGCGATCGCCCATGATGGGTCCTCCGTTATGCTCAATGAGGTCGCCGTCGACTGCTCAAGGAGGACTCTTCGACGAGGGGACGTATGTTCTCCTTCAAGCATCGAACACGCGAGGCGAGAATCCGTGGCACCCCAAGGGGGCGTTGGGAATGACCCGTTCTGTCTGGACTGTAGTTCTTGTGCTTTGTGTGGGCGCAGTCGCACAGACCACGGAGCCGGTGCTCGTGTATGACTTCGAGGAGGGCGCCGGTGCGGTCGCGAAGTGCCGGGCCGACACACCGATCCACCTGGTCGCTTCCGGTACACCTCACTGGACCGCCGGGGTCGACGGGTGGGGCGTCGAGACTTCGCCAGGCTCGATTCTGGTGGCGTCCAAGGTGCTATCCGGCGACGACCAGGAGGCACTGACCGTCCAGGCGTGGGTGAAGGTCACGGGCCCCGGGTCTTCACACAAGGGGAAGCCGGACAACCTCGCCGCGGTGGCGAGCAACCGTTCGCAGGCGACTGGGTTCATGCTTGCGGTCAGCGCTGAAGCGCCCTACAAGGCCGTGTTCGTCGTCAACGGGCTGCGACCCGGCGGGCACATCGTCTACTCAGACCAGACATTCGGTGCGAACGAGTGGGTTCAACTAACGGGAGTGTTCGGCGGCAACTTCCTCGCGGTGTACGTGAATGGGCAGGAGACGCGCCGGGATATAGATCCCGCCAAGATCGCGGCCGGCGCGCGGCCCATCGCCGTCGGTGGGGAGAACCCTTCGACAGACTACTATCAGCTCTCCGGGGTCATCGACCGCGTCCGCGTTCACTTGCGGGCCCTGAGCACCGAGGATGTCCGTGAGGAGGCGTCCTTCGAGCCTCAGACGCCCAAGCCCCCTGAAGTGAGCGCCGACGGAACGCCCATGCGCAGGCCGATGCAGCCCGCTCCCGGCGCCGATTCCCAGCGTCTCGTTACGGTGGCGACGCGCCCTCCGGCGGACTTCGTGGGCAGCACGGATGAGGTCCTGCGAGACGCTATCGCCGATGTCGCGTCCACGGGCGGCGGCACAATTCTCATCGCCCCGGGGGAGTACTCTCTCAGCCGGACGATTGCGCTCAATTCCGTGCGGGACATCGCGCTGATCGGCTCCGAAGGCACCATCCTGAAGTTCGCGGACCAGGTGCACACGAGGGTCACTGAAGGCGCGAAGAAAGGCGACACGCGCATTGCTCTGGCCTCGACCGAGGGATTGCGACCCGGTGACCGGCTGGAAGTGCAGGCCACGGGTCGCGTCGACGGGTTTTCAGGCCGCCAGACGCAGTACTTCATGGGTACGGTCGCCACGGTCGACGCCGACGGGGTGCAGTTGACCGGGCCGCTCGCCTACGAGGCTCCCGCAGGCACAACCGTGGTCCGCGTCCACAATGGAATCAGCATCCACGGCAACTGCGACAACCTGACCTTCGAGAACCTGATCCTCGACGGCAACCGTCAAGAGGCGGACGTGCGCCCCATCAATCATGTTGTGCACTGTGGCATCTTCGGCGGCGGCCCCTACAACAAGGAGAGCGCGTCGGAGAGGCGACCGACCAATGTCCGTGTGCTGCATTGCACGATCCGGGGCTTCCACCATCGGGGCATCGCCTGGTACAGCTTCGCCGACAGCCTCGTCGCGGGCTGCACCATCGAGAATACAGGAGCCGAGGGGATCGACTTCGACCACTACGCGATCCGGTGCGCGGCCGTCGACAACGCCATCCGCGACTGCGGCGTGGGTGTGGAGCTCAACGACACCTCAGACTGCTTGGTCTCAGGCAACACGGTCGAACGATGCGGCACAGGCCTGCACCTGTGGCGGTGGTACGCGCCGGAGGACCTGAACCGCCGCAACGTCATCACCGGCAACCGGTTCGTGGACTCCGCGAACGCGGGCATTGCCCTCGGAGACAGAACGGAGGCCAACCAGATACGCCGCAACGAGGTCGCGGGGAGCGCCAAGGCGGGGATCATCCTCGGCGGCGTCCGCAACTGCGCGACGGGCAACCGCGTGACCGATAGCGGAGCGGCCGGCATCGACGTCACCGGCCGGCTCAATCTCGTCGCCGGGAACGCCTGCCGGGGCAATGCCGGGCAGGCCCAGATCGAGGTCCAGGGCGAGGGGAACATCGTGTCCGACGCACTCGCCGGGGAATAGCCCGGATCAGCCGCCCCCGAATCACTCAGCCAGGGCCAGCACCAGGGCTTCGTGGTCGTCGACAATCGGCACCACATAGGCCCCCGTCGCGTCCGGTTCCAGATCGACGCCGGCGACGGTCAGCTTCGCCCCGGCCACTGCCATGTCCCTGAGGCGCACCTTCACATTCTTCGCCGGCACGTTGACGCGCGCCACGGCGTCCCCCGAGCCCTCCAGTTGCGCATCACTGGCGACATCCCCCCTGAACTCCGCCGGCCTGCCGATTCCACGGAACCCCGTGTCACCACCGGGCATGAAGGCCGAGACATTCAGCATCTGCACAATGACGCTCTTGCGGTCCTTGCCCCAGAAGGCGTTGCACACGAGCGTGCTCGGAGCATCGAACTCGATGGGTCGGGGGACCTGCAGAACCGCGTTCATGAGCGCGTCAGCCAAAGGCCCCGAGCGCTCCCGAGCGTAGGCGAGGCCCGGCTCGAAGGGCAGGTAGGTGACCCGACCATCGCCCACGCTCACCTGAGTGATCCGCTCGACCATCGTGGCGTCGGTTGCGTGGTCGGCGAGCGGCGGCAGGTCCCGGACGCTGCAGGCAACGTGCAGGGAGAAGTCGCTCTGCTTCACTCCCCACTCGTCATACAGGGAGGTCTCGTGAGTCGCGATGAGATGGCCGCCGTCACGGACCCACGCCATCAGGTTCTCAGTAGCCTTCGCAGACAGGCACGCGGCGTTCGGGAGCACGATCACCTTCAGGTCGTCGAATCTGCCCTGTTCGAGCTCATTGTCGAACACAAAGTTGAAGGGCACATGACGTTCGGTGAGCAGCATCCAGGTGCCCAGAATCGTGTCCCGGTAGTCTGTCAGGTTGTTGGTGCCCGGTACATGGCCGTAGAAGTCGTGGGTGTTTTGCGAAAGCACCACGCCGACATGGCGCATCGCCCGGTGGGACATCGTGTGCTCGCGCTTGCGGACCGCCTCGTGGATGCGCCGGCCCGCCGACCGCGGCTGGATTTGCCCACCGTGCCAGGGCGTGACGCCATACGTGGTGCCCGCGAGCATGAACGTCTTCATGCACAGCTCCTGCCGGGCATCGTCCTGCTCCGTATAGGGCCCCTTCGGCTTGAAGGCATAGTGGCTGGAGCGCCAGATGTCGCAGTGGTCGGGATTGATGTCATGGCTCACGCGCGACTTGAACCCGAGCATGATCCACTCAAGGTGCGCCGCGCCCGTGTACGCGTGCTGTGACACGCCGTACTCCGACGTGCGCCAGCAGGGGATCGCCGTCTCCCAGTCCTTCCCGCCGAAGGGCCAGATGTTGTAGTTGCAGGTAACGTCCAGGTCCGGATTGCCCTTGCGCATCTCGTCGCGGAAGAAGACGGCCGTCTCCACCAGCTTCTCGTTGCGCCACCGCACCCAGCGCTTGAAGGTGGCGTCGGACCAATCAACCACTGTGGGGATTTCGAGCCCGGTCTCCTGGGCGAAGCGCCGCCGACAGTGCTCGCACACGCAGCCCGGCTGTCCCGGGTGTGGGATACCATTAAGGTAGAAGCCGTCGAAGAAAACGCCATCGATGTCGAAGGCGGCGGCCTCCCGCAAGAACTTGGC
>JALGSS010001113.1 GCA_029821745.1 Candidatus Zipacnadia bacterium | reverse complement strand
TTCGGGGGCCAATCTCACCGGAATCTCGCGCACGAGTTCCGTCTCGCCACGCCCGTGCATGAACTCGCCGGGGCCATACGCGTGGTCGATGAAGTGGAGCACGAGACGATCCGGCCGGCGGCACAGGTTGAGCTCAATCTGGTTGCAGGCGCCGGCCGACACCAGCGGCTCACCAAGCAGGAACCGCACGCAGTTCTGGGCGAGTGTCTCCGGCCAGGGGCACCGGTGCGCGTTGCTGTTCTTCGCCGTCAGAGGCAGCGTGGTAGTCATGACCAGCCCGTCGCCGAGGCGGTTGACCACGATCCCCGGCCAACGCTCAGCCTCATCGGCGCGAGCCCAGTAGTTCGGCACGGTCTGGATATCGCTGGACCGCACCTTGTCGCGGAACTGCTGGACGATCTGCCCGAGAGCCTGCCCCGTGGTGAGCTCCACCACACTCGCGGAGTTGCTCTCGATCAGCACAGGCTCCCCCGGAGGGATATCGCAGGCAAGGGTTGGATCGCCAGGCGCCAGATAGAAAGCGTACGCAGTTTCGTCCCTGACCTGCCGTGCGCCGATGAGTTCCTCCATAGCGGGATCATGCGACCGGAGCTTCCCCGCCGGGAACTCAAGCAGCAGCTGACGTATTCACGCAGGCGCAGGGCCTCGTCGGCGCTCAGGTCTCTGCCCATCGGCACCACGATCAGCCGGTAGTCCGTCAGGTCAGCGCTATCTTCCCCATCAAGCGGCCATCCCCTGGCACCGTCCAGATCCATGAACACGTTGAACTGAAAGTGCCCCTTGCGCAGGAGCTCGGCCCACATCTCGCAGCCCGCCGGGCCGCCTTCTGAGGAGAGAACGCCCATCTCGTACACGGGCTGCGCGTCCTTGAACAGCCCCGCGCGCTCACGGATCCATGTCCCCCACTCGATCAGCCGGTCGACATTCGCCTCGGACAGGCGCCCATCCGGCGCGTGGGTGATGCCCATCGTGTATGTGCCGCCGGCGATGAGCGTGGACAGGCTCTCCAGCTTGATGAGAGTATCGGGCTTCAACTGGTTGTGGGACCAGCAGACCTCGGAGCAACTCAGCAGTTCGAAGGGGCGGCCATCGTTCCGGTGACTCTTCGACGTAACGCTCAGGTGAACCGGGTTGTGCGCCTCGCCGGAGAGGAGGTCGGCCAGGTCGTCACAGACCTTGTACTGGGGCATCCGGCGCCTGCCCGCTCCGTTGAAGGTCAAGGCGATGGGCCGCTCCTGGGCCATCAGCATCGTCTTCAGTTGGGCCAGGAAGCTCTGGTAGGTTCGCGCGCGGAACAGGTCATGCCGGGGCGTGCCGGCGGCGTCCAGCAGGTGCTCCCCCTTGTACCATTCCGAGTATCGCCGGTGGCAATGCTCGCAGAAGCACGTTTCCCGCGTGAGGTCCTGCACGTGCCCCGGCAGGTACAGGATGTCGATCCACACGCCATCGACCTCGTAGCGGGTGACGACCTCCTCCAGTTGGCTGACCGCGAAGTCGCGATACGGGCTATTGAGGCAGAGCCAATGGTAGTGCGAGAACTGCTCGTAGTTGGGCTGATGGACCCGGCCTTCCATGTCCCGAACGCGCCATTCGGGATGCTCACTGCCAACCAGACTGTCCAGCGTCAGCGAGTAGTAGGCCATGACCCGGATGTCGCGCTTGCGGCAGGCCGCCACCTGCTCACCGAAGTAGTCCCGGTCGGGCTGCTGGTTCGTGAGTTCGGACGGGTACAGCAAATACCCGTCGTGGTGCCCGGTGAGCAGCGTAACGGACTTGAACCCGATGCGCTGCCAGCAGTCGGCCCAGTGCTCGGGGTCGAAGTGGGAGCGGTCATCAGTCCACGCGGGGGTGATGAAATGCGGAATACCGCGAATCAGGTCCTCGCGCAGCCACGGGAACAACCGGTCAACGTTCTCAGGCGTGCGGATGAGGTGGGAGAAGTCCATGCGCGCCTCCTTGATGTGTGCTGCGGGCTACTACATCGGTCGCGTGTTCACTTCGCGCACCATTTCTCGGCGTTCAGCATCATGGGGGCGCTGGGCGCCGGCTCGCCGGCCTTCTCCATCGCTTACAGCCGGCCCTTGGACTGCCAGTACTCGTACTCGTAGGGCCAGTTGTCCTTCTGCATCGTCACGAGCTGCTTCATCATCTCGCGGA
>JALGSS010000169.1 GCA_029821745.1 Candidatus Zipacnadia bacterium | reverse complement strand
AACAATCGCCCGGATTCAATGGTGTCCACCCGCAGGATTGCCCGGCCGTCGTCAACCGTGCACGGGACGGGGCGCAAGCCATCGTCAGTGGCCTCGAAGGCGGACACATCTGCCAGGTATTCGGGAAGTTGCACGGTGATCGTGACGTTCTCCGCAGGCGTGATCTCGGGCGGCTCCGGCTTGCCGGCGGGAATGTGGTTCGCGGCGGCGACGAGAAGGGTGTCGGGTCCGCAGAGCAGAGCACCTGCCCATACGCGTTCCTTGGGCCAGTTCTCTTCACCGACGACGCCGGTCGGCACAGTCCCCGCATCCGTGGACGCCCAGTCGACGGGACAGCCGAGAAGCAGTTCGTCCTCAACGCCGGCGATGAGACCATTGACGGCAGCGATCTCATTGCGCGCAGGCTCATTCAGTTGCCATCCCCCGGCTCCGGCTGAGTAGACCCAACTCGTGAGCCCCTTCGCGCCCGCGCCGAGGGCTTGGACGACGTTCTGACGCCACTCCTGAGGCAGCGGGCCGCGCCGGTTCGAGGGCACGCCCTGCCCGGCGGACCAGCCGAAGGCCTCCAGGCAGGCGTACATCCGTCGGGGCGCTCCACATAGCCGCGCGTAGCTCAGGCTCTCGCGCACGTACGCGTGGTCACCGCCGTAAAAGTTGATGGGGTAGGGGTCGAAGCAGCAGATGTCGGCAAGTTGTCCGTAGATACTCCAGTTGAGCGGCCGCGTCGTGCCGTTCATGATGAGCCACGTCGCCACGTGGGGGGCCTGGCTCTGTACCAGCTCCTGCCAGCCGGAGTCCATCAGACGCCGCGCATGGTAGCCCAGGCCCTTCCCATAGCCTCCTCCGCGATTGTCATGGGCGTCGGGCTCATCAGGGCCCAGGATATAGCGCACTCTGTCGTGGGCATCGAACATGCGGTGCGTGTTGGTCGAGGTGAACAGGTCGTACTTCTCGCAGTCCTCGTGGCTCCGGTAGTGCCACATCGCCAGGTTCATGTTCATCTCGTCGCACATAGCGGGAGGCACGTGGATCGAACTGCGCGGGAAGAACCACGGTAGAACGCGGAACCGCGCGGCCATCACGTCGCCCGAATCCGTCGTAACGCTGACGACATGGTACGACGACGGCTCGAGTCTGTCTCTCAAACGCGCCACGGCGAGGGCAACGCCGCTCTTCAGGTCCGCCCCGAAGAGTTCCACGCGGCGAACCGTCTGCCCGTCCAGCGCCACCTCGGTCACAGGACCGCAGTCCTCCCCAGCGACGCGGCGAACATAGACGTACAGGTTTCTGCCACCCCTGTCCGCCGTCACATAGTCGACGATGGCGGCGGGAGATCTGTATGGGATGTCCACGGCGACTGCCTCGGCGTTCTCACATGGGATCGTGAGTGAAGCGGACGGGCCTTCAGGCCGCTTCCGGAATCGCACATACACTTCGGCACACTGCCCGGGAGCCACGAGGCGCGGCTGGACCCGGTACCACACAATGCCCCGGGCGTCCCAGTCGCTGGTGGCGAAATCCACATAGCTGTCCCCGATGGGCTTGCCGTTGAGCTGCAGGTCATCCGCAATCCGAATCGGCGTGGCACCGGAGTTCCGGAGAATGACGCTCAATGCGCCGAAGTCGCCGTGCCCCTTGTACAGTTGCTGGAGACCCGGGAGGACCAGACCCACTTCCTGCTCTGTGGGACGGCCCTCGACCACTTGCGACGCGGCAGGCGGCTCGGGGTCGGGCATGTACTGAGCCGCTAGCACCTCAAGAGATCGCGTCCTGGGCAGCGCCGGTCTCGTGGACCAATCCATGTGACCGCCGGACGCAAGAGCGATCTCGGTTACGGTAATCGCGCCCTCATCACCCGGCCTGACTCGCAGTTCGTGGACCCCGGCCGGCGAGCGCGGCAGCTCAACGAGGAAGGCCTGCTCCCGCTCGAAGTAGCTCGCGACATCGAAATCGCTCACGAGTTCGCCGTCCCACAGCACTCGCATATGCCTCGACGAATCCGCTGAGGACCGGACCGTGATCCTCGCCAGAATCTGGCTGGGCGGGTCCTGGGTTTCGACGAAGGCAGCCAGGGACAACGGGGACCGATCCAACGACCTGTAGACAAGCTGCATCAAGAACCCGGTGCCCTCGTCGGTCCGCAAGTGCTGCGTCTCGCCCGGCTCTCGGAGCCAGCCATCGGCGTCCTCGTAGTAGTGAGGAGCTCTGTGCCCGGTGGGGTCGGCTGTGTCGAGGGTGATGTTACGCCATCCCGTGGACTGACGGAGTTCGCCCCAGGCCTTGCGCAGGTCCGCCTGCGGGTCGGCGATCTCGTCGGCCTCATCACCCACGGTCAAGGTCACGGATAGCTTGTTGATGATGTTCGAGACCGAGGTCTTGAGCCCCGAATAGTTGTCCAGAACCAGGCGCACCCAGACTTCCGTGTGACCCGTGAAATCTTCCGCCTGTTCCGCGGACAGCGCCAACGGCTCCATCTGCCAACCGTTCGCGTCGCCCTTCTGGGTGGTATTGGTGGCCACACTCGTCCAGTCAAGTCCGTTGCTGGACACATACAGTGTGGTCCTCCCACCGAGGTGGCGGGCGTTGGTCCGCTGATCGACCAAGACCTCAATACCGGTGAGGACGCGCACGCCATGGAACCGGTACGTGATGGTCCGGTTCCGGTTCGGCCCTTTGGTCGTGAGCATCCCCTGCTGCCAGAACTCAGGGCCGGCGTTCTTCAGGAAGGCGTCGACGAGGCACTGTGGGGTCGTGAAGTCATCCTCGTACGCGAAGACGCCCTCTTCGCTCGGCTTGATGTCGACTCCGAGCCCGGACGCTGCTACCACGGGCATGGCACCCATCACCAGCAGCGCGATGACCGCTGATCTCGTACGCAAGCCCATCCACAGCACCTCTCATTGACCGGCAGTTGGCGTGGACGGACCATCGGACCCGCCGCACACAACTGGTTCTTTCCGCAGCTTCCCCTCCGTGGGTTTCCCCCGGAATACGCCAATGCCCTCCTCCGAAGCCGGCGACGCGAGGAACACGACGGCCACCGGGCGAACTAGCACGTAAGCTTTCAGGCAACGCCGGGCGGCGGCACAGAGTCGGTGCCGGAAGGGGAACTGACATGCGTGCGTACTTGTCGCTGTCTGGGCGCGGCTGGTGCCGCGCGGGCAAGGGCGGCCTCACCCGCGTTAGGGCAGAGGGCCGTCGGACCGCCAGGATGAACATGGCCCAGGAGATGACCGAGGACTACGCCCCTGAGGGGAACGAGTTCGAGACAGACTGGGTCTCACGCCCGATGTGTCACGCCGCTTTCAGTAACTCCATCATGGCCTCGGGAATCCTGCCGAGGGGCACGACGTCGTCCGCGGCACCGAGACTGATGGCTGCCTTGGGCATGCCGAACACGACGCAAGTCCGTTCGTCCTGCGCGATGGTGTGCGCCCCTGCGGCCCGCATCGCCAGCAACCCCCGGGCGCCGTCTTCCCCCATCCCGGTGAGAAGCACGCCGACGGCGTTCTGCCCGGCCGCGCGCGCCACCGACTGGAACAGCACATCGACACTGGGTCGCTGATGGTGCACTTGCGGCCCGCCTTTGACTCGCGCCACGTACCGAGCCCCACTCCGCTGCAGCACCATGTGCCGATCACCCGGAGCCACCAGTGCGACGCCCGGAACCACTTGCTCACTGTCCTTCGCCTCCCGCACATCCATGGCGCAGGTCTGGTCCAGCCGCCGCGCAAAGCTCTCCGTGAAATGCTCGGGCATGTGCTGAGCGATCACGATGCCCGGGGAATCTCGGGGGAGGCGCCTCAGAACTTCCTCGATTGCTTTCGTGCCTCCGGTCGAGGCCCCGATGGCCACGATCTTGTGCGTGGTGAGGATCGGGCGTGCCGCAGCCGACATCCGGCTACGCTCCTGCGCAGCCGGCCTCCCGCTTACCTTTGCCTTCGCTGCGATGCGGATCGCCCGGACCAAGTGCTTGGCGACGTCGGGCACGGAGAATGTTGACCCCGGTTTCGGAACCACCTCCACCGCACCCAGCGACAATGCTCGCAGCGCCAGGTCGCTGTTGCGAGGCGTCAGTGAGCTGACCATCACCACGGGCATCGGATGGTGCTCCATCAACGTCTCGAGGAATGCCAGCCCGTCCATCCGCGGCATCTCCACATCCAGCGTCACCACATCGGGCTGGAGCGATGCAATTCTGTCTCTCGCAACGTACGGATCCGCCGCTGTCCCTACGACCTCGATACCGCCGTGCTTCGACAGTTCCGAGGATAGCGCCTTGCGCACCACGGCCGAGTCGTCAACGACTAGTACCCGAATCACGCTGCATACTCCTCCGAGGTGGGATGACGGCTCACAGTCGGCCCTGCAGGTCCTCTATCCGCCGCGGATGGACGCCCCGCGCCGGCCGTCCTTGTCGATGAACAGAAGCAGTGTCGCGTACCCATCGTCGAACGTGATGGATGTCTCGACCGTGGGCTCCTGAGCACCCCCGAAGGGTGAGGCGCTGCTTTCGAACACGATTGGCGCTTCGAACTGGAAGACCTCATGGGGCCCGGCGATGGCAGGAAGCAGATTGCCGCACACCACGTTCGCCACCTCCGCCAGCGCATCTAGTTGCTGTTGCGCGGGCGGTTCGCCGTCCTCGCCCAGCATGTTCGCCGCCAGCACGGGCAACAGACTCCTGGTAGCGGCCACCATCACCCTGCCGGTATGCAGCCCTCGGAACGACACGCTGGCCGTGAATCCCGACTTCGGCGCTTCCTGATCCTCGGATTCATCTTCCTCCGCCGGCAGCATGAACGCGAGCTCATCAAAAGTCAGGACCCCCGCCTTGTACAGCTCCCTCTCCAGCGTCGTCGTCATCGTCACACACTCCTATCATGTCGGCTACTGCTTCACGCAGGCTCTCGGGCGTGAACGGCTTGTGTACGAATTCCGCTCCCTGCTTACGCAGAAGGCTGATCCGCTTGAAGCTCCCCTCGGTAGAGACCACGATCACCGGGATCGTCGCCGTCCGGGGATCCTGTCTCATCCTCTGGATCATTTCCTCCCCGTTCATCACAGGCATGTTCAGATCGACCAGCGCCAGGTCGATCTGCCGCTCGCCGAGAATCGCCAGACCCTCGCTGCCATTCCCGGCCTCGTGAACGCCCTCCAACGGAATTCGACTCAGGCGAAGCGTCTTACCGATCATCGCTCGCATCACCGAGCTGTCGTCCACTACGAGCACGTTTAGATTCATACTGAGAGCTCCTATCGATGGCGGACATCCCGCAGGACACCGGAACCCCTGCCCTGCCTCTACACCCGCGTTCTCACAGTGTCATTGCGTCGCCGTTCGCTTTGATAGTGACCTCGCCGCTGCCGATCGCGAGCGTCATGGTGCGCGAGCACGTCCCGCCCAGGTCTTCCCCGTCGAGCAGCACGCCGTTCCTCCACAACAGCTTCCTCAGCATCGTCGCGTTACGTCTCCCGATCCGGAACATGTCATCATCTTCGTCGCCCTTCCCCACATGGGCCCCGCCCGCTGCCTTGACGATCATCCTGCTCTTCTTCGCCCCGAGACCGTAACACTCGACGAACAGCCTCGGAAGGCCCGTGTCGATGAACATCGCCGGCTTCTCCCGCCCCTTCTCCTCGGCGATCGTCGACAAAGGCAGCATCACATGCAGCAGGCCGCCCACGCACGCCACTGGATCGTGTACCGCCACCCCCAGGCAACTGCCCAGCGCATGTGTCGTCAGGATGTCGCCCCCGCAATCTGAGACCTTCATCTCGGCCACGCCGATTATGTACTTCACGCTCGGTACCTCGCGAAGGAGTAGCGCTGTCCTATTTCACGTATACAGCCGGCTGCACGTACGAGAACGGATGGTCCAAGCCGTTGAGACTCTCTGAATGCCCCACCAGGAGGTGTCCCTCAGGACGGAGTAGCTCCCAGTACCGCCTTACCAACGTCTCGCGTGTCGGTCTGTCGAAGTAGATCATGACATTGCGGCACAGGATCACATCGAACGCCCCCCTCATCGGCCACGAGCCCATCAGATTCAGCCGGGCGAATCGCACCATCCCCCGCACAGACTCGCTGATCCTGTACTCCGCGCCCTCATCGGTACGCACCCGGGCGAAGTACTTGCGGCGCAACGCATCCGGAACGCCCTCCACGGCACGTGTGTCGTACACTCCGGCGCGTGCCTTCTCCAGCACGGTGCTGGAGATGTCCGTGGCCAACACACGCGCGTCCCACCTGTCGATGTCGCTGAGCTCTTCACGCAGCAGCATCGCCACCGAGAACGGCTCCTCGCCCGAGGAGCACCCCGCGCTCCAAGCCCTGATCCCATCCCGCCGCCGCAGACTGGGCAAGACCCGATCTTTCAGGAATTCGAAGTGCTCCTGCTCCCGGAAGAAGCTCGTCTTGTTCGTCGTCAGCACATCGATCATCGCAGCCATCTCGTGACCCGTCTTGTCGCGCTCCAAGTAGTCCAGATACGCCTCCACGCTCCTGATGCCCAACTCCCGCATCCGCCTGGAAAGCCTGGCCTTCACGAGCTGCTCCTTCCCGGGCCGCAACGCAATTCCCGCCCGCTCATGCAGCAGTTGGGCCACGCTCGTGAACTGGGCCTCCGACAGGTCAACTGCCGGCGTGATTGTTGTCATGGGGATGCCGCACACTTCCTGATCCTGAGCCGTCGTTCCCGCAGTCAACACAGGGAAAACGGGGAAAACGGGGACAGTCATCTCTTGCTGCTGTCGTTGCTGACTGTCCCCTGTTTTCCCCGCGGGCGCGACGCAGCGTCGCACCCCTTGCGTCACGACTGGCGGGCCATTAGAACTCCGCCAGTACCTCTGCCGAGTCCGCAGCCACCTCGCTTCCGCCCTTGTCGTCCGGCAGCGGGATCCTCGCCGCCACCTTCTGACGCCCATCGCCATTGCCGCCCACTACTGCCGGCGCGCTCGTGGTCCGCTGCGGAGCCGATCGGCGGGCCTCTCCGCGTCCCGCCTTGCTGAGCTCGAACTCAGCAACCAGCGCCCTCATCTCCTCTGCTTGCCCGGCCAACTCCTCGGCAGCAGCAGCCGACTCTTCGGCATTGGCCGCGTTCTGCTGCGTCACCTGGTCCATCTGAGCGACGGCTTCGTTGACCTGTTCGACTCCCTCGCTCTGCTCCTCGGAGGCTGCCGCGATCTCGTCCATCACCTGACCGATCTTCTGGATCTGGCCTGTGATCTCCTCCAGATTCCCGAAGACCTCCTGGTTGATGGCCACGCCCTCCTCGGAGTTCTTCACCGATTCCTCGATCATGTTGGCCGTGTCCTTGGCAGCCTCGGCGCTGCGCATGGCGAGGTTTCGTACCTCCTCCGCCACCACCGCGAATCCCTTGCCGGCCTCGCCCGCTCGGGCTGCCTCGACAGCCGCGTTGAGCGCCAGCAGGTTGGTCTGGAAGGCGATCTCATCAATGGTCTTGATGATCTTCGCGGTCTCGTCCGAGGATGTCTTGATCTTGTCCACCGCCTCGGACAGACGCTTCATGCTGTCGAGACCCTTGTCGGTGGCCGAGGTCGCGGCGTCCGACATCGCCTTGGCCTCCTGCGCGTTGCCCGCGTTCTGCTTGGCCATGGAGGCCGTTTCCTGGAGGCTGCTGGACACCTCCTCCAGAGCGCTTGCCTGTTCGGACGAGCCTTCCGCCAGGGACTGGCTGCCGCTGCTGATCTGCGCCGAGGCGGACGCGACTTGCTCCACAGTACCGTTCACCTGTTGGAGGGCGTCGTCGAGGTTCTCGAGCACCTGATTGATATTCGCCTTCATCTGGCCATAGAGCCCTTCGTAGTCAGCTTGCAGCCGAGACGTTAGGTCCCTATCGGCCGCAGCCTGGAGCGCCGCGCCGCCGTCGTCTACGATCAACGTACGCAGGGTCTCTATGCACACGTTCAGGTTGTTCTTGATCTCGTTGAAGTCGCCCTTGTAGTCGTCGGTGATCGGCTCGGGGATGTCTCCCTTGCTGATGCGGTCAACGTACTCGGCGGTCACGTTGATCGGAGCGATCAGAGCATCAAGGGTGCCGTTGACGCCCTCAATGATGTCGCCGTAGGCTCCACTGAACTGCGAGGCGTCGCCCCGGGCGTCGAGCCGACCCTCCACGGCACCCTCCGCCAAC
>JALGSS010000168.1:857-10011 GCA_029821745.1 Candidatus Zipacnadia bacterium | reverse complement strand
CTTTCCGATGCTGCCGGTCTCGGGCGGGTAGATCACAGAGGGGATGGTCAGATTCTGCAGCGCGACAACGTCCTCCCGCGGGTCGTGGGTGGGCACGCCCCCGTACCAGCCGATGCCGAGGAATGGCTCACCGTTCACCAGGATGTTGCCATGCTCGTCGATGCGCACCTCATTGCCCTCCGAGGGTGCGGGCAGCTTGCGGATGCGCGTCTCCTGGATCTTGAGCGTCTTGCCCTGGGCATCGCCCACCTCAACGATGAGCTTGTACGTCCCTTCAGCCAGGTCCGCGGCGGGGAGCGTCAACAGCCCCCGCGAATCACTGACAGCCACCGTCCGCGAGGCGATCATCTCCCCGCCTGCGCTCTTCAGGCCGAGGAATAGCGACCCGGCCTTCCGCTCGACGTCCGTGGCCAGCTTCACACGGAACACGATCTCATCCAGCGTCTCGGTGGCGTAGATATTGCCCCGGTAGCAGGGCCGCAGCAGTTCCACAGCCACGGGCCGGTAGTCGGCAGTGAGTTGCTTCACCGCTGACTTGAGCAATGCCCCCGACTCGGCGCCCCTCAACTCCAACTGCACGAGGGCGGTGGGCAGGCTCGTGCGCACCGAGAGGTCGGGAAAGGCCAGCGTGACGTCCTTTCCCTTCGGCGCGAGGACGGGGCTCGTCTCGACCTTCGTCTCCGGGCGGCCGAAGATGGCCGCCGAGCCGGTGATCGTGCGCTCCTCGGGGCTCCCATTGCGCACTGCGGCCTCGATGGAGAGGGTATTCACGCCGCTGCCCGTTCGCGCCACGGTCACGTTGGGCTCGGCGATGGCATAGGCGAACCGGCGGAAGTCGACCTCGATGCCGGTAAGGGTCCCAAACAGCTTCGGGGAGTGGAAGTTGCCCTTGAGTGGGCTCCACGAAGACAGTTCCAGGCTGCCGCCCGCGTGGCGCTCACGGGTCACATTCCAGGCCACGTCGATGTTCGCCGCTGCAGAGATCGCGCAGTCCCACAGCTTCGCGTGCACCAGGCCATAGTCGGCGCCGTAGTCGTCGTACCAGGCGCCCTTTGTATTGACCAGGAAGTGGTGGTAGTAGCGCCCGTCGGCCGCCGGGTCGAAGAAGACCTCCACGCAGTCGTCGGCCCAGACCGTGCCGTCATGTTGGGTGATGTCCGCGCGAATCTTGTCCGCGTCGGGCTCGTCGCACTCGACGCCGATATAGACCTGGCCCTCGTCGTACAGCACCTTGAAGCGCGTCTGCACCTCGACGGGCTTCGGCGCGCCACGGTTCTCCTCCCCCGCGCTGGCGCTGGTGAAGCCGGTGTTCCAGTCGATGCCTTGCCACGCGCCCTCATCAAGCAGCCCGTCCACTGTGACTGGCGTGTCAGTCCGATGGGCCTCAGCAGCAGGTTTCTCGCCCTGAGCGAGGCACGGCGTGGCGAGAGCGAGAAGCAGAAGCGCCAGAATGACGAAGCGATGCATGGTTGTGTCTCCTCCGGAAGCTACGAGTGTTCGGTGCGGTTCTGCTTCGCTGCAGGACGGGCTACTGGTTGTGTGAAGAAACCCATGGCGCATGGCCGTGGGGCCCCGAGATGCCTTACACGGGGCCCCGTCACACACAACGTGACACCCCGTGCCCATGGTTGGCCTTCTGTAACAGAACCTACTCCGCGTCCTCAAGCTCAGCCAACACGGGAAGCGCCATGGACGCGCTGCGGTGCGCCGACGCGAAGCTCTTCCCGTATCCCCGGCCCGAGGTCGCGGCATCGTTGTCCCGAATATACGTGTCCCACGCTTTGCGCAGGACGTGCTTGTGCAAGGGCTTGTCGGCAAGGCGAACCGCGTACGCCATCGGCCACAGCACGCGCATGGGCGTGGTGAGGTTCGACGCCGGGCACGAGGTGTAGTGGAACCGCGCCTCGATGTCGTCCCAGGCGTCGGCGATCATGAAATCGACGGCCCGCACGATGCTGTCGGCGACGCGCTCGTCCCGTGTCACCTTGTGGTACTCGATCATCCCGGCCAGCAGGACGCCGGTGATGAACACCGCCATTCCCATGTGCCGATGGCCGACCTCGCAGAAACAGTGCCCCGGGTAGAGCTGGTAGATCCAGCCGCCACAGTGCTCGTCCTGGTCGGCGAGGGCGAACTCGACGATCCGCTTGGCCGCTTTCAGGTACTTCTGCTTCTGAGTGGCGTGATAGGCGGCCATGAGCGCGTGGAGCGGCCAGCCGGCGGTGCGCCCGCAGTGAGGGTCGCGCCCGAACCACCAGGTGAAGGTCTCAATGTCCGCCAGGCCCGCCAGGTAGTCGGCAAGCTCAAGCGCGGCCTCCTTCAGCCACGGGTCACCCGTCAGGTAGTAGGCCTCAAATAAGCCCTCGTTCCACAGATGCCCCAGATTACGCGGATCGGCCGCCGTGTAGCACTTCGGGAACAGCTTCGCGGCCTTCTTCAGAGGCAGATATCCGCCCACATGGCCGAAGGCGTGCAAATACATCGCCCCGACGTCCACGGGGAACTCGTACCCACCCAATTCGCCGCTGTTCAGGTAGTCCTCATTCAGCGCGTGGAGGATGTCCACATCGGCCTGGTGGCGCGCGGAACGAGCCGCCGCGTGGAAGTAGGCAACGTCGCCCGTCCGGAAGTAGAGTAGATTGAACGCGTGGGCCGTGTCGTACTCGTGGTTGCCCCAGTTGTGGACGCGCTCGCCGAACCAGTCGCCCCAGTTCAGGACGCCGTACTGCCGCTCGTCAACCGTAGTCTCCTGGTAGAGCTCGGCGTTATGCTGGGCGATGCGATCGTAGTCCCGAGCGACGGAACGCCCGGCGGGCGTGATCTCGCCCATGGCCCCGGTTTCCGCGATCCACGCCGGGTCCGCGACGGCCATCAGCGGGTCATCAGCGCACGCCCAAAGCTCCTCGGCCGGCCGGTCGTCGCCGAATCCGAGCCATACCTCGTGGCGCTTGGCGACTCCCGTCTTGATGAGGTAGTCGGCGCCCTTGAACAGGTAGTAGTGCTTGTCAATGGGCTCGCACCCAGCGTACTGGTCGGATTCGAGACCGGGGAGCAGGCCAAGCGTGAGAGCGTCGCCGGAGCGCTCAATGCTCTTTGGCCACTGCTGCCAGAAGTCCCGGACGGCGGCCCTCAGGCAGTGGCTCTCCGTCTCAACGCTCACCCACCCGGGGGCCTTCTCGCCCCGAATCTTGCGCCCAAGGCCCTGGAGCGTGCAGCGCCGGTCATCTTCCTGAAACAGGCGCACGTCGCCCTTCGGCCGCCCGGGCTCGAAGCCGCCGATCTGCAGGGCCGCCACGGGCTCGTCGGGCAACGTGACCTCCAGGCCGACCTCGCGGACCTTGGTGAAGACTCCGGTGGGGTTGTCGTTGAGGAACATATACTCAAGCTTGAGGTAAGGCAACCCGGCGAAGGCATGCACGCGGAGCGTGAAAGAGAAGCAGCGGCTGCCCTGCCGGTTGAGGTGTTCGCCCTTCACTGCGACCGTCGCGCGGATAGGTCCCCGGCGCTCGACGTGGATGGACATGTGGCTTCGCGAGGCCGAGAGCATCGACTTCGCCGTCCGCACGAAGGCATCGATGCATGCCCCCGTCTCCTGCCAGGCTCCGTCGGCATCGAGCACCAGGACCTCATCGATCAGGCCCGGCTTTCCGCAGTCCATGCTGAGCCGCAAAGCGCCTGTGTTGATGGCGACAGCATCGCCCTTCTTCGACACGGTGACGCGTTGCCGGGGAGCCGGGCCGGCGCCGGCTCCGACGGTCAGCTTCCGGGCATCGCCCGCGCCGGCGTGTGTCTGGAAGTCCAGCAGCGCCCACTTCACGCTCTTGTCCGGCCAAAACGCGAGCGGCTCCCACTGCAAGGGGATGGCCGTGCCGCCCTCATCCGAGAGCAACAGATCGCCGCCTTTGGCGAGCATGCCCGGCTTCAGTGGGATTCCGGAGGTGATGGGAGTGTCATGGCGAGGGGTACCAGCGGTGTTGGTGACGGTCAGTGGGACTCGAATGGCGGCCTTCGCGCGCATACGACGCCCTCCCTTTAGTCTGGGTTGACGGAGGGTTCGGCGCTTCCGGGCGCAAGACCTCTGCAGGGGATAATGAACAAGCCCGGCAGCGCAGGCTGCCGGGCTTGTGAACTGACCAACATCTCAGAGCATGTCTACCATTGCGGGGCGGCGGTTGCGTGGTAGTTGGCGGTGTTCTTTCGCATCTCCGACTCTTTCAGCCACTTGACGTGCCAATCGTGCCACAGGACGTTCGCGCCCTCATTGTGTCGAGCGTCGATGTTACCATCGTGGCAGGAACTGCCGCTGTTTTCACACCGAGGCCAGTGGCGAACGGTCCCGGTGGAATCCCACATGCAGATCTTCTCGGACGGAGCGACGACCTTCGCTGCGGTCTGCACCGGCGGGGCCCACTCCTTGCGGCGGAAGAAGCCACAGGTGATGCCGTAGCCCATCACGCGCGTCGGATCACTCGGGCACTTCCAGATCTGAGCGTTCTTGATGTACGGATCGAGGATCCCCCAGTCCGGGGGCGATCCACTCGTAGCAGGGTACCAAATCTGGTCCCGGTTCGGGTACATCTCGTCGTAGTCACTCAGGTACATGGCAAGACCAAGACCGATCTGCTTCAGGTTCGACGAACAACTCGCCTGGCGAGCCTTCTCGCGTGCCCGCGCGAACACCGGGAACAGGATGGCCGCGAGGATGGCGATGATCGCGATTACGACCAACAACTCAATCAGCGTGAAGCCCTTCTTCGACATGTGCTTGCCTCCTTGGCTGGTAGTGCACCTGTGGTGCGAGTCTGAGGAACGCAACGTATAAGTTCAGTCACTAAACGCATTATAGCACAGAAGGGGCACTATGGAAACGCCAGAAAATGCGGCCAATTGGTCAAGTATTGCTCAACATGACGGCCCGGAACTGAGGCATTTCATACCCCGGGCAACGCGGAGCCCGAACGGACCGAGGACCGCGCGGGAAGCACCGGCCGCCAAGTGACTTGGCGGCCGGTGTCGATCAGTGTGAGCATGCCCTTCGGGCATCAATAGTCGTAGTAGACGTGATTCCGCACGAAGGACATGATCTTGGTCTTCACGTGACCATCCACATACGCGATGATGACGGGGCTGTCGGAACCGATACCGTGGTTGGTGTCCCAGTTGGCCCAGGAAGTGACGTTGTCCATGAACATGTGCTCTTCCGCCGGGCGAGTGACCTTCGCTAGCGCGTCGAACCGACCGATGAAGCTCCAGTAGCTGATCCGGTGCACTCCTCTATCAGGGGCGAGGGTCGTGCGCCACGGGTCAACCTTGTAGTCCGGACACACCCAGAGTTGCTGGTTCTTCACGTAGGTGTTCAGGGCGTTCAACTGGTTCAGGGTCATCCCGCACCACTCGTGGCAAGTGTCCGTGGACTGGCTTTCGCGGTAGCCCAGGGGGAACATCTCGTCATAGTCCTGGATGTACATGAGGACAGCCAGCGCCATTTGCTTCTGATTGCTCGTACACGACGCCTGGCGGGCCTTCTCCCGCGCCCGTGCGAACACCGGGAACAGGATTGCGGCGAGAATGGCGATGATGGCGATCACGACGAGCAACTCGATAAGTGTGAAACCCTTCTTCGACATGTACTTGGCCTCCTTGGTTTGTGTGGCACGCACGGTGCTGGTCGGCAGCGTGCGTTGCGCCAAGGAGGTAGTATAACATAAAGAAACCCTGATGAGAACCATAATAAGTCTGTAACTAGGTAATATATTACTCAGGAAGTTCACCGGACATGCGGACCTTCACGGCCAGGAGCGCGGGGGCTAGTACCCCCCGTATGACGAGCGGTCTGGGTAGCTGTCCGGATACCAGTGCACGCCGGCGAACTGGAAGGGATTGGGCCTCATCCACTTCGCGTGCCCGTCCACAAACGCGACATTCAGGCCGCCATTGTGTCGAGCCATAAAAGAACCGCGGTCGCCTGACTTCACCCACACAGCATCCTCACACGTGATGCGGCTCGGATCACCCCATGGGTGGGGCTTGTGAGCCGACATGCTTCCGGTACCATCAGACAGCAAGACAGTGGTCGCGGGGTGCTGGAACATTGCGAGATAGCGGTTGTCACGAATCACATAGCAGGTGGCCGCATAGCCGATGCGGCGTGTTGGGTCACTCGGGCAGCGGAATATCTGCCAGTTCTTGACGTACGGCATTACCAAGTCGTAAGGGTAAAGCGTGCCCAGACCAGCGACAGTATAGAACCGAGGCATGAAGATTTCGTCATAGTCCTGGAGATACATGAGAAATCCGAGCGCCATCTGCTTCTCGTTTGATAGGCAGCTTGTCTGGCGAGCTTTCTCCCGCGCCCGGGCGAACACCGGGAACAGGATGGCCGCGAGGATCGCGATGATCGCGATGACAACCAGCAGCTCAATCAGCGTGAAGCCCTTTTTCGACATGTTCGTTATCTCCTTGGTTTGCAGGATATCGGCCTCAATAAGCTATCACGATGAACAGTGTATTATAGCATAGAAAAGTGCCGGCAACAAACGTAAAACTTGCGGAACTGGGGCACGTGTTACTCGAGGCGCTCAACCGGTGTGCGAAGCTTCATCGCCAGATCAGTTTCGAGCCGGGGTAAGGCCAAGGTCAGCTCCCCGTCCGATACAGTCGCCTCCTCAGTGCGCTGGACGCTGCCTTTCCACGTATCCCACCACTCGACCCGGTAGTCGCCGTCGGGCAACCCGCGCAGGCCGATGGTCGAGGCGTCAACGCTGCCCACGGCGCCGTTCCCCGCGTGGTTGTACCAGGAGCTATCACGGTTCTGGACCCAGAGGAGCGCGACGTTGTCAGTCCTCATCCCACACACGAGCAGATTGGGCTTGTCGAGCAACAGACACCCGGTGAACCGGTACCGCTTCACCCGCACCCAGTCCTTGCCGAAGTTCTCCACGCGGATCTCGTGTCGTCCCGCCGGGATGTCCACTGCGAAGTCCTTGTTGTAGACTGTCTCCCACAGCTTCCACTGCTCGCGCCAAGTGCTCCCCTTCTCAAGCCCCTCCCCGCAGGGCAGATCGACCTCCAACTTCTGCTCGCCATCCACCCAAACGCGAAGCAGGCCCGAGTTCGACACCGTGCCGACGCCGATGATGAATTGCCCGTCCGCGGGGTAATCCACGATGAATGTCGGCGGGTTCTTGATGTCCTCGTGCCCCAGGCCCTGGAGCAGTTCCTGTGGGCGGCGCTCGTCCGCGACTGTCCCATCGGGCAGGACCACGAACTCGTTGGTCGCCGGCTTGCCCCAGCGTGACATCGGGGTGATCACCGCGTCACGGATCTCCGGCTCCCGGTCCTTGTCGACATACTCCGGAGCGTCGAACTCCAGGGGCTCCCATTTCGCTGTGCCGAAGGGCAGGTCTTCCGTGAAATTCGCCAGAGCCGTGAAGTGGAAGTACAGGTCCAGCGGGTCGATGTAGTTCTCATGCCACCAGGGCATCGGCGGCCCGGCGCAGAAGTTCGCCAGACCCGACCAGAGGGAGTTGTGAATCCCCCAACCTTCGGGATCCTTGTCGGCGGTTGACGAGTGGCTGCGGATGCCGAACTCACCAAACACGTGGGGCTTGTCGAAGCGCTGCCACTGGTGCTGGGAGTACTCGCGCACCCGGATCGCCACGTTCTCGTCGTCATTGCTGTAGCAGTGGGTCTGCACGAAGTCGATGTTGGGCAGCTCCCAGAACTCCTCCGGCCCGGTGTGTCCCCAGAAGCTCGTGGAGATCAGGTGGTCGTACGGGTCGATGCTGGTCAGGTAGTCGGACATCTCGCGGTGCCAGGGCAGCTTGATCGCGTTGGGTGAATCGGCCCAGCCCTCGAACTCATTGCCGAACTCCCAGCAAGCCACGTGGGGGCTGAATCCCCAGCGGGCTATGGTGTAGCGCAGGCGCTTGCGGTAGTACTCTCTCGCGGTCTCGTCGGTGAACCAGTCGCCTGCTGTCTCGCACGGGCCACCGTTCTTCGCGTTGAAGGGGTTCTTGTCCCAGCCGGACGCGCGGAAATCCTGGTGGGTGTCCATGCACAGCATATAGTAGAGTTCGAGCTCCCGCGCCCAGTCCAGGCTGAAGTCGATCCGAGCCGCATTGTCCTGGCGGTACCACCCGAGCTTGCTCTCCCACTCGATCCCGAACCCGTATGAGGCCATCCACCAGCGGTTCCAGTTCTCCTTCGCCGCGGCGAACTTGCGCATTCCCTCGTCGGCCAGCTCACCGGAGGTGTGGTAGATCGGGAGGTTGTGGCCGATGGCCAGGTACCCCTCGCCATTGTCGAAGGCGAAATAGTGAGGATCCACCTTGCTGACGCGGATGAAGCCCTTGCCGCCGGCGGCAACGGACTCAAACTCCCCCGCGCAGCCCTTCACCTCGCCGGTACGGTCGCGCAGCTTCAACTCCCACGTGTACTTGCCGGTCTCCAGGGGGGAGAAACGCACGCGCCAGACGCCGCTGCCGACGGGCGTCAGCACTTCGGTGTTGTCCTGGATGCCTCGTGCCTGCTCGACCATGAAGAAGCCGGGCATCGTGATGGTCTTACCCGAGGGGCTCGTGAAGACGGCATCAAGGGCGACATCATCCGGATCATACGGGTTGTCATAGGTCGCGCCAAGGTCAACGGTGAGTTCGAGCAACTCGTACTGCTCCACGGTCGTCGAGTTCACGGTGACCTGGTTCAGCGCCAACGGCTGCGCCATGGGCTTCACCTCTCCGGGGAAGCTGTCGGGCATGGTGTCGAAGGAGATCATGAACTCGGCGTGGACAGTCTCGTCGGTGGGGAAATCCCTGGGTGAGAGAGGGAATCGGAATCCGTACGGGCCCTCGGGGCCATTGTTGGTCACAGGCCGGTACTTGGGCTGCGTGAGGGCAAGACTGCGCCGGCCGTCGAGTTCGATCAACATCCGATCCGCAGCACCGGAGGCCGACGCACCGAGGGGCCCGTGCCAGGAGGGCCGCAGCCAGATCCGCCGATCATCTTCGGCCTCGCCCTTCTCGGCGAAAACGTGTAGTAGCACGCCGCTGGTCAGCTTCAGGTCCCCGGTCTTCCGCAGGTCGCAGATGACCTTCACGCCCTCGGGGCCCGGCGTCATCGTGCAGGTGTAGCGAATCGGGGCCGACTCATTGCG